>CAZYWR010000671.1:0-3302 GCA_964651185.1 uncultured Polyangiales bacterium | reverse complement strand
GAGGAAGAACTTGCGGTGGCTGTTGAGCACGCCGAGGCACCACGCCGAGAGCACCAGCAGAGCCACGCCGGGAAACAAGATCCGGACGAGGCCGGCGGTCCAGCTGCGCGTGGCCTCGTCGAAGCCGGGCGCGAGCAGCTCCACGAGCGCGCGCGCGCCGAGCGCGCCGGCGAGCGCGAGCGCGCTGGCCACGAGCGCGAGCAAGGTGCCGACGGCGCGGGCGACGCGCCCTGCATCGGCCTCGCGTCCTTCGGCCAGGAGCCGCGCGTAGACGGGGATGAAAGACGCGGAGAGAACGCCTTCGCCGAGCAGGTTCTGGAGCAGGTTGGGGATACGCAGCGCCGCCCGAAACGCGTCTGCGGCCGCCGAGATGCCGAGGTAATGCGCGATCGCGCGTTCGCGCGCGAGCCCCGCGATGCGCGACAGAAAAATGCCGGCCGCCACGGCCAGTGCGCCACCCAGCCTGCGGCGGGCAGTGGTGGGGTTCGCGGTCATCGTCATGGGATCGCGCGCGGCACGGTGCTGTAGCCGAAAGTGGCATGAAGTCCAACAGAGGCGGCGGACGCTTCGACACTATCGGTCGCGGAGCTCACCTCGATACAATAAGAGAGAGGCGGCGTTGTCGATGCGGTCGAGCGGCAAGGATCGGGCGCTCTTGTGGGTGGCCGTCCTGCAGGGCTTGAGCCTCCTTACCTTGTGCGCGCCGGCGGCGCGCGCGCAGGCGCCCTTCGAAGTCGAGGCCTCGATCGACGGGGCCTGGCTCGGAAAGTCCCTCGCGGTCTACATCGACCCGAGCGCGCGCTGCACCCTCGAAGACGTGGCGCGCGATCCGAGCCTCTTCCGGCCCGAACGGCGCGATTCTCCGACGTACGGGTTTCTGAGCGGCGCCCTCTGGTTACGCTTTTCCGTGGCCAATCCGGCCGACATCGAGCGCACTTGGCTGTTGGAGCTCGGCTATCCGCACCTCGACTGGATCGAGCTCTACGTGCCGCGCGCGGACGGAACGCACGAGCTGCGGAAGATGGGCGACCAGTACGTGTTTTCCGAGCGCGAGATCCAATATCGCAATTTCCTGATCTCGCTGCGCGAGCCGGCGCATAGCGTGCGGACTTACTACCTGCGCGTGCGCACGACGGGCGCGATGAGCCTGCCGGTGCGAGCATGGACCTACGACACATTCATCGCGCATCAGGCGCGCGAGCTGCCGGGCTTGTGGATGTTCTACGGGTTGGTGCTGGTCATGGCGGCTTACAACCTGTTCCTTTACTTCTCTGTACGGCAGCAGGAGTACCTGTATTACGTCCTCTACAACTTGTCGCTCGTCGCCTCGCAGTTCGCCTTCAGTGGACACGCGTTCGAGTACTTGGCGCCCAACCATCCATGGCTGGCGAACCGACTCCCACCGGTGCTCATCTGCGTGATCTTCATCTTTGCGGGTCTCTTCCAGCGCGCGTTCCTGAGTCTTCCGCAGGTGCTGCCTCGCTACGCGCGCGTGCAGCAGGTCGTGCCGATCTCGGCCGCGTTCATGTCGCTGTTCAGCCTGTTCGGCCCGTACTCGCTCCAAGCGCCGGTGATCGGCGCGGTCTGCTGGACCGGCATTCTGTTCTATCCATTGGTCGATCTGCTGCGGCGCGGCTATCGCGCGGCGAGATATTACGCGCTCGGATGGGCGACCTTGGGCGTGGGCGCGTGCGTGTACATCTTGAAGACGCTCGGTGTGTTGCCGGGCTGGCTGGTCACCGACTGGTGCGTCGAGATTGGCGCCGCGCTGGAGGTGGTGTTGTTCTCCCTCGCGCTCGCCGATCGCATCAACGACATGCGCATGAGCGTGTCCGAGCTCAACCAGCAACTCTCGAACAACGTGGTCGAGCTCCAGCGCGCCCTGGTCGAGGCCGAGCGAGCGACGCGCGCGAAGGGCGAGTTCCTAGCCACGATGTCGCACGAGCTGCGCACGCCGCTCAACGCCATCATCAACATCCCGCAAGGGCTCGCGTCCGACTTTACGGAGGTCGCAACCGTCACTTGCACGGCGTGCGCGTCAGTGTTCGAGCTCGAGTCGGACGACGCCCCGATCACGGCCGAGACGTGCTGCCCGGAGTGCCACGCGGCCGGCGTTTTGCGTGAAGCAAAGATCACCCGCTATCTGGGGCGGGCCGATCTGACCAAACAGCACCTGACGATGATCGAGAGCTCGGGACGGCATCTGTTGCAGATGGTCGACGGCATCCTCGACTTCAGCAAAATCGACGCAAAGGCGCTCAAGCTGCGCCTCGCGCCGCTCGATCCTTCGAACCTGGTGCAGGAGGCGCTCAATACCGTTTCGGAGCCGGCGACGCGCGCGGGCGTGTTGCTCGAGCGGGAGCTCGATCCGCGGCTCGCGAAGCAGACCCTCGTCGCCGACGCGCTGCGCATCAAGCAAGTCCTGATCAACCTCCTCGGCAACGCCATCAAGTTCTCGAACGGGCGCGGGCCCGTGACGCTGCGCGTGAGCTGCGAAGGCGAGCACGTCGTGTTCTCGGTGCGCGATCGCGGCATCGGCATCGCGCGCGAGCACCAGCACAAGATCTTCGAGCGCTTCGAGCAGGTGGACCAGGGCGATACGCGTAAGTACGGCGGGACCGGCCTCGGACTTTCGATCTCGCGCTCGCTGGTCGAGATGCACGGCGGCGAGATCTGGGTCGAGAGCGAGCTCGGCGTCGGCTCGCTGTTTTGTTTCCGCTTGCCCAAGGCCGGTCCGCCAGAGCGGCGGCGGGGCAGCGCTCCTTCGCGTCCGGCAAGCGGGCGCCCTCTGCCATCGCTGGGAAGTCTTGCGAGCGTCAAACCGGATCGGCTCTGAACGCAAGCCGAACGACGCGCTCACCGGCGCGGGATGCCGGCGGCGCGGAGGTGATCGTTCAGAAACCGCACTCCTGGCGGCAGGCGTTGAGCGCGCACATGCCGACTGCATTGGCGCGCCCCACGGCGGTGCTCGTGTCGTTGGAGGCGTTGAGCACGTCGAGACTGCTCGTGCTCCCGGTCGCAGTCTGGATGATCTGCACGCATGCGCCCGCGGGCAGCAGACAGAGCGGGTCGGAGTTGGCGCCGCAATAGCAATCCTGGCTGGCGCAGTGGTTTTGCTCCGCGCACGCCTGGACCTGCGCGCACTGCTGGTCTTTGGTCGTGTCGCCGCTGGCGAAGCAGGACGCCACCTGGGAGGAACATTGGGCGCAGATGCACTGCGAGCATGCGTCCGCCGTCGAGTACGCCGGCGTGGTCGAGCACTGTGCGCCGCCTGAGCCCGCGTCGGCGACGCTGCCGGCGTC
>CAZYWR010000670.1:0-7530 GCA_964651185.1 uncultured Polyangiales bacterium | reverse complement strand
ATCGCCGAGCTCGAGCCAGTTGAAGCGTGGGTCGACGAAGTCGCTGCTGATGAAGTTGGCTCCGCTGGCGAGGGCCGCGTCGCGCCGCTTCTTGCTGCGCACGAGCTCGGCGTCGGCGCGCGTGCGCACCAAGAACCCGCGCTTCACGTCGCGCGCGATCTGACGCCGATAGCGCAGCGGATCGTCGTAGAAGAGCACGCTGGCGTGGGGGAACACGGTCTCGTGTTCGGCCACGAACATGACGCGCCCATCGAGGCGCGGACGGCCGCGCGTGTACGCGCGCTTGTGGCGCACGGGCCCGAACAGCACGAATGCCACGCGACCGCGGCTCTCTTCCACGCTCGGCCAGCCGTGCTCGAGGATGGCCTCGCGCAGGCTCGGCGCGTCGCGCGCCACGTCGTGGGGAGTGAGCAGCATCTCGCGGGGAAAGACCCGCGTGATCGCAAAGTCGATCGTGTCCAATTTGCCGTCGAGCTTGGACGGCGCGAGGTCTTCTTTCACCTCGACGAACACGAATACGGGCAAGTGCGCCGGGTGCGCGCGCGACCAGCTCTTCACGCGCGCGAGGCAGTCGCTGAAGCGCACGCAGCTGCTGCGGCCGTCGACCAAGGGCAGATGATTCACGCGCAGCTCGCGATCGGAAAAGCGCACGTCGAGCTCGAGCTGGCGCACGCCCTGGCTCGCGAGCTGCACCTCGAGCGGCGCGTGCGAGTAGCGCCAGCTGCGCACGAGCGGCAAGCGCGGCGCGCGGTGATAGCTGTTGTGCGAGCCTTTGAGCTGAAGCTCGTTCAGCGCGAGCCGGGGTTCGCTCGGGTCGATGGAGGTAAGAACCGTGCCGCGCTGCTCCCGCGGGGCGAGATAGCTTAGATTGCCGAGCGTCGGGACGCGCGTACATCCGCTGCCGGCGAGGAGTGTAAGGCAAAGCGCGCCCAGCAAGGCGCGCGTGGAGCACAGCAAATCCAACCTCCAAGGGCTTTGTTTTCGCTCAAACCTGGGTGCTTTGGCTACGAGAACCCGCACGTGTTCGCGCGCGTCGCAGAAACGTTACGACTCTCCGGCATGTACCGTGGCGAGCTGCGAGGAGCTCAACCGTTTTAAAGTGCGATCGCGTACGCAGCGCGCCTTCATCCCAAGCCGAGCAGGCGGCCGCCTTGGTACACGCAGAAGCTCGCCACCCAGGCCAGGCCCGTCATGTACGCGAAGAGGAAGATGGGCCATCTGTAGCTCTGCGTCTCACGCTTCACTACTGCGAGCGTGCTCATGCACTGGCAGGCGAGCGCGAAGAACACGAGCAGAGACAAACCCACGAGCGGCGTATACGCGCGCTCGCCGTTGGGCTTGGTCTCCTCGCGCAGCTTTTCGCGCAGTCCCTCGCTCTGCTCGCTGGCGTCGCCCACCGAGTACACGACCCCCATCGTCGCCACGAACACCTCGCGCGCAGCGAACGCGCCGATGATGCCGACGCCGATCTTCCAATCGAAGCCGAGCGGCGCGATCGCGGGCTCGAGCGCATGGCCGAGGCGCGCGCCGTAGCTGTGCTGGAGCTGCTCACTTCGGTGGAGCTGTGCGCTCGTGGCGCTGACGCCGGCGTGCGCCAGCACGGGCGCGGTGTTCTCGTCGGGAAGGCGCGGAAAGTGGAGCAAGAACCAGAGCGCGACGCTGCAGGCGAGGATGATCGTGCCCGCCTCGGTCAAGAACGCGCGCGCGCGCTGCCACATCATGCGCACCACGTCGCCGAGGCGCGGCAGGCGGTAGGGCGGAAGCTCGAGGATGAGCGTCGCGCTGTCCGCGCGCAAAAGCGTCTTCGACAGCACCCAGGCTGCGAGCAGCGCCACAGCGACCGAGAACAGATACATCGCGACCATCAGCCCGCCCTGCACCGGGATGCCGAACCAGGTCGCTTTGGGCGAGAACAGCGCGCCGATGATCAGCGTGTAGACCGGCAAGCGCGCAGAGCAGGTCATCAACGGCACCACCAGCATCGTGAGCAAGCGATCGCGCTGCCGTTCCATGGTGCGGGTGGCCATGATCGCGGGCACCGCGCAGGCGAAGCCAGACAGCATCGGCACGAAGGCGCGGCCATGCAGTCCCATCGCCTTCATGATGCGGTCCATCAGGTAGGCGACGCGGGCCATGTAGCCCGAGTCTTCCATCATCCCGACGAAGAAGAACAACAGCAGGATCTGCGGCAGAAACACCACCACGCTGCCGGCGCCGCCGAGCACGCCCTGCACCAGCAGCTCGCTCACCCATCCGTGGCCGAGCAGCTCCGTGGCGCGGCTCGATAACCAGGCGAACAGCGCTTCGATCGCGCCGATGGCCGGCTCCGACCAGCTGAACAGGGCCTGAAACAACAAGAGGTTCACGAGCAAGAAGAGGACGAAGCCGAACGCCGGGTGGATGAGCACGGCGTCGACGCGTTCGGTCAACGCGCGGCTGCGCGTCTTGCCTCGCGGCGGCGCGACGTGCTGATCGATCCACGCGTAGCGCCCGCACGCGGCCTCTTCGTCGACGGCGCGCCCCACCTCGGCGTCCGGCACGGCTTCGGCCACGGCCTCGCGCAGGGGCACGGGCAAGGACAGTTCGTCGCCGTCGCCCACCGACATCAGCGCCCAGAGCGCCAGGCCGTCGGAGCTCGGCCAGCTCGCGGGGAACGCCTGTTTTACGCGGTCCATGCGCGCGCGCAGCGCGGAGGTCGGCGCAAAGCGCAAGCGCGGCTCGGCTTGCACCGCGAGCTGGGCGGCCATCGCTCGTTTGAGCTCGGGCACGCCCTGGCCGGTGCGCGCGACCACGCCGACGACCGGACAGTCGAGCAGCTCGGCGAGCACTTCGGGCCGCGGCGCAGTGGCGCCGGCTTCGTCGATCATGGTCAGCGCGACCACCAAGTTGAGCCCGAGCTCTTGCGCCTGCAGCACGAAATAGAGGTTGCGCGAGAGGTTGGTGGCGTCGACGCAGCACACCACCAGCTCGGGGCGCGGCGCCTGTTCGAGGCCCAACAGCGCGCTGATCGCCACCTGCTCATCGCGGCTGCGCGCCACGAGCGAGTACGTGCCGGGGATATCGATGAGCTCGGCCGGACGCACGCTGCCTGGTGCCTCGTCCAACACCAACTCCGCTTGGGCCAGCTCAACCGTGACGCCGGGATAGTTGCCGACCCGCCCGTGGGCGCCCGTGAGGCGGTTGAAGAGCGTGGTTTTGCCCGTGTTCGGGTTGCCGGCCAGGGCGATCCGGGCTCGCGGCTTTCGCTCGCGCGCGCCAACCCGAGTCTCGTGATCACGCCGTTCACGTGCACCGGCGGGGGCTTCGTGATCATTTCGCGCGTGCGCGCCGGCTCCCTCGACGGCGCTCACGGCTCGACCTCGATGGCCAGCGCCTCCTTCTTGCGGATCGACAGCCGCGAGCCGCGCACCTCCAGCTCGAGCGGGTCGCCCAGCGGCGACACCCCCACCACGCTCACGCGCGTGCCGGGCACCAGCCCGAGCTCGAGCAGCCGCCGGCGTGCCGGACGCGCGCCATGGATCGCCTTGACCGAGCACGGCGTGCGGAGGGGGAGCTGAGCCAGCTTGACGGACACGAGCGTTCTATAGCGCGCGACGCCCAAACGGCTGCCATGGCACCCTGGCTGGGCCGGGCCAGAGGGAGGCCCTGCGCCCTAGGCTCGTCGACCGCGGCCCCGGCCAATTCGACAATCGTGCGCCGTCATTTAGGCTGCGTATCCCAGGGAGAGCGAACCACCATGGAAGCGCAGTTGAAGCAGGAGATCAGCGAACTCCTTCAAAACCATCCGGTCGTGCTGTTCATGAAGGGCTCGAAGAACTTCCCGCAGTGCGGGTTCTCGGCCACGGTGGTCGGTATCCTGCGCCAGGCCGGTGTGCAGGAATTCAAAGACGTGAACATCCTGCAGCGCCAGGACCTGCGCGAGGGCATGAAGGAGTACGCGAATTGGCCCACGTTCCCGCAGCTCTACGTGAAGGGCGAGTTCGTGGGTGGGTGCGACATCGTGCGCGAGCTGTTCGCGAGCGGCGAGCTGTTCGAGGTGCTGGGCAAGCCCGCGCCCGAGGTGAAGACGCCCGCGATCGCGATCACGCCGGCCGCACAGCGCGCGATCGCGTCCGCGGCCGAAGGCGAAGAGGGCGCGCTGCGCGTCGAGATCTCGCCCGAGTTTCGCTACGCGCTCTCGATCGATCAGCCCAAGCCCGGCGACGTGCAGCTCGAAGCGGAGGGCGTGAAGGTGCTGCTCGATCGCCAGAGCGCGGCGCGCGCGGACGGTCTACGCATCGACTTCTCCGAGGGCGCGCAGAGCGGCTTCCGCATCGACAACCCCAACGAGCCGCCCAAGGTGCTGGCGATCGACGTGAAGCAGTTGAAGCAGCTGCTCGACGCCGGGCCCATCGAGCTGTTCGACGTGCGCACCGACGAGGAGCGCGCGAAGGCCAAGATCACGGGTGCGCAGCACTTCGACGCCAAGGCGCAGGAGAAGCTGGCCGCGCTGGATCGCGACACGCCTTTGTACTTCCACTGCCATCACGGCGGCCGTAGCCAGCAGGCGGCCGAGCACTACCTGCGTCAGGGCTTCAAGCGCGTGCACAACGTGATCGGCGGCATCGACGCCTGGTCGCTCGAAGTCGATCCCGGCGTCTCTCGCTATTGACCGCGCAGCGTCGCCGCTCAGCGCTGGCAGTGGCGGCAATAGTGCGTGCTGCGCGCGCCGATCACGATGCGCACGATCGGCGTGCCGCACACGTAGCAGGGCTGGCGGGCGCGGGCGTAGACGCGGCGCTCGTCTTGATAAGCGCCGTCGCGGCCGTCGGGCTGGACGTAATCGCTGATGCTCGAGCCGCCGGTCTCGATCGAGCGCAAGAGCACGGCGCGCACCTCGGCCGCGAGCCGCTCGCATTCCCGTCGAGTCAAGCTGCGCGCGGCGCGTCGCGGCCGCACGCCGGCCCGAAACAGCGCCTCGTCCGCGTAGATGTTGCCGACGCCGGCCACGACCTCCTGGTCGACGATCACGGTCTTGATCGCGGCCTTGCGGGCGCGCGTGGCCTCGAACAGCCGCGCGCCCGTGGTGGCGAGCGCGTCGGGGCCGAGCTTCGCGAGCCTCGGATCGCCGGCGCCGGGCGCGAGCCAGCGCACCTTGCCGAACTTGCGCACGTCGCGAAACAGCACGTCCTCGCCGGCGTCCGCGAACGAGAGCACGAGGTGCGTGTGCCGATCGGGCGTGAACGTGGGCTGCGCCTCGGGCGTGAGCGCGCCCGCACGCGTGGCGGAGAGCAGGCGCACGCTGCGCGCCGAGGCTGTGAACAGCTGGCCGGTCATGCCGAGATGCATGAACAAGCGCGCACCATCGTCGAGCGCGGCGATCAGGTACTTGCCGTGGCGCACGAGCTCCGCCACGCGCCGTCCGGTGAGCCGGCGCGCGAGCTCCTGCGGCGGCGTGAGAAAGAAGTAGCTGGCCTGGGTGGTGCGCACCGCGCGGATCGTCCGCCCCAAGAGCTTGGGCGCGATGCTGCGGCGCGTGACCTCGACCTCCGGCAACTCGGGCATGCGGACCTAGGTAGTAACGGGCGCACCGCCCGCTCGCCAGCCACAAGCGATTCCGGTGAACACTTTGCATGCAGCCATGTCGTGGCCGGCCGCGCTGCGCCGACGCGTACGCCACGACAAGTCCATCCAACCGGAAGTCGTAGCGCTCTGCGACGCGGCCCTGGAGCAGCTCGTATCAGCGGTAGATTGCGAAATATCGTGGCCGCGCTGCGCAGACGCGTGCGCTACCAAACTTTAGAGGTCGCTGCGGTACTCTGGCGCGACGCGCAGCAAACTCCGGTACATGTCTTCAGGGAGCTCGCCGCGGCGCTCGAATTCGCGCACGAGCTCGTCGATCCACGTCAACAGGGCCTGCGCGCGCCGCTCGAAGCCCCGAGGGTCGCGCGCGCTCCGCTCGATCTCGCCGAGCAGCGTCGAGCTGCGCGCGGGCGACCGAGAGAGATCCGCGAGCAGATAGCGGCGCCACTTCGCGTCAGGCGGGCGCCGCCCATCGAGCAGGAAGCGCAGCTCGAGCGCGATCTCGAACGCGCGGTCGATGGTGAGGTGCGCCGAGGCGAGCGAGCCGCGCCGGAGCCAGAGGTCGTGAGGCGAGATCCAGCGATAGTTGCGTACGGTCTCGCCGAACCAGCGCCGCGGCGCGAACCCGAGCCAGCCGATCTGAAACAGCCGCTCGCAGACGGCCTCACGCCGCTCGCGCGCGCCGAGGCGCAGCGCGCGGCGGAACGGCGCCAGCCGGAAGCCCGCGCTCGCGTGCAATACGACGCTCTCCTCGAAGGCCTGCTTGCGCGTCGGATCCCAATGCCGTACCGGCGCGCGCTCCAGGTCGATCGCGTACAGATCGACGCTCACCCCGCAGATCCAACGTTCGCCGCGCCAGGGAGGCGCAGCGAGACCGCGCCCGATCAGCCCGAGATCGAGATCCGAGAACGCGTCGGCGAAGCCGCGCGCGAGCGATCCCAATCCGAGCACCGCCTCGACGCCGGGACGCCTGGCAAAGGTGCTGGCGAGCGCGTCCGCGATCGTCAGGTGGTGGAGGTAGCAGTTTTCGCCGCGCAGCTTCGCGTAGCTCGGGTAAGGCGCCGTGGTCGCCTCGAGCCGGGCGAGGCGGCGCTGGAGGACATGGCAGCGGCGCCCCTCGTGCGTCGTGTCGCGCCGCGGATCGCGCGCGAGGCCGGCCGCGGCGCAGGCGCGCAAAGACGGCACATTGTCGGCAAATACCTGCGCGCGCAGCGTACGACAACCCCAGCTGCGGAGCTCGGCCGCCGCGCGCCGAACCACGTAGGAGCCGAGCCGAGCGCCCCGCGCCTGGGGCTCGAGATACAGGCCGAGCAGCTCGCCGTGCGCACCTTGCGCGACGAAGTTCGCGTAGCCGAGCGGGCGTCGCTCGCCCTCGAAGACGAGGCACACGTGGCGCTGGACTGAGCGCTCGAGTCGGACGAAGTAGCGCTGCAGGGACGCCGCGTTCACCTGAGGGGGCCCGGCGAAGCTCCCTTCACGCCGCCCGCGGTTGATCCAATCTGCGAGCGATGCGAGATCGGACGTACGTGCAGCGCGGAGCCGAGGCGCGCGTTCGGGCAACAGGCGAGCGGGATCGCCGCGCATGCTCGGGCATCTACAACCCGCGCGCGCCGCCGTCGACGCGGAGAAGGCGCCCGCGCGTCCCGACCGCGCGATCGGGTCACCATCGCTAACCCGCGCGCGCTGCCGTCGACGCGGAGAAGGCGATCGCGCGGCCCGACCGCGATCGGTCACCATCGCTTTGCATGCGATGCGGGGACCGTGTGCGCGGCGGCGAGCTCGGCGCTCACGAGCGGAAGCCGAGCTCCTCGAGGTAGCGCTTGTCGAGCTGGCTGCGCGAGCGGGCGAGTTGGCTGCGCGCGAGCAGCCAGAGCCCCGCGCCCATCGCCCGGGCGCGCGCGGCAGCACGGGGGCGACGCGCGGGCGCGAAGCCGAGCGCCTGGCCCTGCGCCCACACGCGCGCCTTCA
>CAZYWR010000669.1:0-9664 GCA_964651185.1 uncultured Polyangiales bacterium | reverse complement strand
CCCGAAACTCGCGTCTTTTCCGGCTGATCCGGCGAGTTTCTAGGAAATGGAACGGATGCGTACGCGTATTTCACGGGCGCAGCCGCGCGCCCCGTGTCGCGACGTCGAGCACGATGCAATCCGGGTGAAACGCCCCACTGCCCCTACGCGTTCGCATACTGTTCGCGGGTGCGCTTCACCACGCCGCACGCGCTCGCTGTTCTGCCTCTGCCGCGGAGCGGATGAATTCCAACGCGCGATGGGAGTTTCTCCATGCGCGCACCTCGGCCTCCCACGCAACATCGCGTGATCCCGCACATGTGCTGCGGAAGGTCGGCGGCACATCGATTGCTCATACGCTCGCCGCATGCCGATGCATTTCGTAATCCGATGGGGTTACGTCGGCATCGTGGATCGTCGCCCGGTCTCTTCGCTCTCGTGCCCTCGGATGGGAGCGAACGCGCGGCTTCGAACACGAGCACTCAGGTGCTTGCGCAGATGGTCAGGTTGGGATGCCACGAACTGAAAACTGTCAGGAAAGGACCGCGACTGTGACAAGCAGCTGGGCCTGCGGGGCAAGGAAAGGGCGCGCGCGACCGTGAACGCCATCGTCGATATTGCCCTCAAAAGGCCGTACACCTTCGTCGTCCTTTCGATTCTGATCTTCCTTTACGGCACGCAGTCGGTGTTTGAGACGCCGACCGACGTATTCCCGAACATCAAGACACCTTGCGTGTCCGTCGTGTGGTCATACGCCGGGCTGCTGCCCGCCGACGTGTCAGGCCGTATTACCTATTTCTACGAACGCGCCCTGACCTCGACCGTAGAAGGCATCGAGCGCCTCGAGAGTCACTCCTACTACGGCAGCAGCATCATCAACGTCTACCTGCATCCAGAGATTAACCTGGCCGGCGCCGAGGCCGAGATCACCGCGATCTCGCAGACGGTCACCAACGCCTTACCGCCCGACATCTCGCCGCCGATGATCATGCGACTCGAGGCGTCTTCCGTCCCGGTCGCGCTCTTGCAGGTCACCTCTGAGACGTTATCTCCCGCCGAGCTGTACAACCTCGCCATCGCCCGTATACGCCCCGAGCTCGTCGTCATTCCCGGCGCCATCCTGCCGCACCCGTACGGCGGAAAGCCGAAGCAGCTTTTGATATCGCTGGACCCGCAGAAGCTCTTGTCCCGGCATCTGACCGCCGAGGACGTGCACGCGGCGCTCAAGAAGCAGAGCATCGTGCTTCCCGCAGGGGATCAGAAGATCAAGTCTACCGACTGGATGGTGCAGACGAACGCATCGCCCTTGCACGTAGAGGACTTCAACAACATTCCGATCAAGCGGGTCGGCAACGCTTGGGTTTACCTCCGCGATGTCGCAGACGCGCGGCTCGCCGGCCCTCCGCAGACGAATTCGGTGCTGGTCGAAGGGAAGCAGGCCGTGACCGTGGTCGTCATGAAGAGCGGCTCGGCTTCGACTCTCGACGTGGTCGACGGGATCAAAAAGGCGATCCCGAAGATTAAGCGGAGCATCCCCGCCGACGTTCAGATCAAGCTCCTGAACGACGCCTCGCTGTTCGTGAAGGACTCCATCAAAGACGTGTTGCACGAGATGGCGACCGCGGCCGCGCTCACCGGCCTGGTGGTGCTGCTCTTCCTCGGCTCCTGGCGGGCAACCGTCATCATCGCCACGTCGATCCCGCTATCCATCCTCACCGCGATCATCTCGCTGAAGTGGCTCGGCGAATCGATTAACATCATGACCTTGGGCGGGCTCGCGCTCGCGGTCGGCATTCTGGTCGATGACGCGACGGTCATGATCGAGAACATCGACACCCACCTCGCGATGGAAAAGCCGCTGGAGGTGGCCATCGTCGACGCCGCCAATCAGATCGTCATTCCGACGTTCGTGGCCACGTTATGCATCATGATCGTGTGGCTTCCGCTGTTCGGGTTGAGCGGCGTCTCCGGCTTCCTGTTCCGGCCGATGGCGGAAGCCGTCATGTTCGCGATGGCGGCGTCGTTCATCTTGTCGCGCACGCTGGTCCCCACGATGGCGAAGTACATGCTCGGAAGTCACGGGCACGGCCACCATCACGCGCTCGAGGACGCAGCCCACCAAGACGCGCCCAAGGCGAGCTTCTTCAGCCGCTTTCAGAAGGGCTTCGAGCGGGGCTTCGAAAATTTTCGAGACCAGTACAAGGGCTTGCTCGAGCGGGCCATCGCCCGCCGCGGCCGCTTCGTCGTGATCTTCCTCGGCGCCGCCGTGGCGTCCCTTTCGCTGTTCTACTTCACGGGCCGTGAGTTCTTCCCCGAGACGAAGTCCGGCATCCTGCAGATGCACATGCGCGCACCCCTCGGGACGCGCATCGAAGCCTCAGGCCGCCTCGCCTCTCTCGTCTCCAAAGACATCGCGCGCTTGCTGCCGGGCCAGGTCGAGGGCGTCATCAGCAACTGCGGCCTCCCCGTCGGTCCCCATAACCTCGCGTTCATCCCAACCCCGACCATCGGCACGCAAGATTGCGACTTAACCATTTCGCTGACCAACGAGATGTCGCCGGTGTGGGACTTTCGCAGGATCCTGCGCAAGGGTCTCAAAGAGCGCTATCCCGGCACGGAATTCACGTTTCAGCCCGCTGACCTCACGGCAAAGATCCTGAACTTCGGTTCTCCTTCCCCGATCAACGTGCAAATCAAGGGCATGGATATGGAGGAGAACTATCAGTTCGCGCGCGAGCTCGCCGGGCGGCTCAGGAAGATCAGCGGCACGTCCGACGTGACGATCCAGCAGACGATGCGCACGCCAACGGTGCTCGTGGAAGGAAACCGCAGCCTCGGCATGGGGGTCGAGCTGACCGAGAAGGACATCGCCGACAACTTGCTCCTGACCACCTCCGGCAGCCAGCAAGTCGACCAAAACTACTGGCTCGACCATAAGACGGGGCTCTCCTATCAGCTGAACATCTACACGCCCCAGCCCTGGCTCACCAAGGTTCAAGATCTGCTGACGATTCCCGTCAATGCCGAAGGATCCGGCGGTGATGGCGATGCGCCCCAGCTCCTGGGCAACGTCACCAATCTTACCCTCAAGGGGACTCCGGGAGTCGTGACCCACTCCGGCATTCAGCCCGTCTTCGACATCTACGTATCCGCCGAGGGCCGTGATCTCGGCGGCGTCCTGAGTGAGGTGGAGAAGGTCACGGATTCGATGATGGACGCGCTGCCGCGCAGCGCGGCGCTGGAGATCAAGGGACAGGCCGAGACGATGCGCAGCGCCTACATCGAGCTGTTGGGCGGTCTGGCTGCGGCGATCA
The DNA here is from genome assembly GCA_964651185.1 of uncultured Polyangiales bacterium. GTDB lineage: Bacteria > Myxococcota_A > Polyangia > Polyangiales > DASUME01 > DASUME01. The sequence continues at coordinate 6,371 of CAZYWR010000669.1, read as the reverse complement.
TCCTCGTCTATCTGCTGATCGTCGTGAACTTCCAGTCTTGGCTCGATCCATTCATCATCATTACCGCGTTGCCCGGAGCTCTCGCGGGGATCGCGTGGTCCCTGTTCGTGACGCACACGAACATCTCGGTGCCCGCGCTGACGGGCGCGATCATGTGCATGGGCACGGCGACCGCCAACTCGATCCTCGTCGTGTCGTACGCGAGAGAGCGCCTGGAGGCACACGGCGACGCGCTGCTCGCGGCCGTCGAGGCGGGCTACGCGCGCATTCGTCCCGTGCTGATGACCGCTTCCGCGATGATCATCGGCATGTTGCCGATGTCGATGGGGAACTCGCAAAACGCCCCGCTCGGCCGCGCCGTCATGGGCGGCCTGGCGGTGGCGACCTTCGCAACCCTGTTCTTCGTTCCGTGTGTGTACGCAATCATGTACAGCAGACGATCGGTCCGGCGGGAGGGGACAGTCTAATGGCTATGCATCGGCACAAGAAGAAGTACATCGCGGCGGCTCTGCTGGGCGTCGCTCTCTACCTCGGTCGCGAATTCTATGAACGCGGCCAGGACGCTCACGCGCTGCAGAAAGAGACACTCGCGGAGGCTATCCCAACCGTCTCTGTCACTTCGGCCAAACCCTCCGAACCGGACGAGAGGATCGCGCTGCCAGGTAACATCGAGGCGTGGTTTCAGGCGCCGATCTACGCGCAGGTCTCAGGTTACGTGAAGATGTGGTACAAAGACTACGGGGCGGAGGTGAAACAGGGCGACGTGCTGGCGGAGATCAATACGCCCGCCCTCAACGCCCAGTACGAGCAGGCCAAAGCCGACATGGAGGCGGAGCGCGCCAAGTACGAGCTGGCCGTGCTCACCGCGAAGAGATATGTCGCGATGCGCGAGTCGAACGCCGTGTCGCAGCAGGCAATCTCCGTCAAAGAGGCCGATGCGCGCGCCGAGGAGGCGCAATATCGCGCCGCCCAGCACAACGTGCAGAATTTCGAGGCCCTGATGAAGTTCAGGACCATCGTGGCGCCCTACGACGGCGTGGTGATCTCTCGACTCATCAACGTCGGCGACTACGTCACGAAAGAGGGAGGCGTGGATCGCAAGGGAGGCACCAATCTCTTCACCGTCGCGGACATACACAAGATGCGTCTGTTCGTATCCGTCCCCGAGAGCTTCGGAAACCTGCTCAAACCCGGTCTCAAGGCAGACGTCACCGTGCCGCAATTTCCCAATCGCCATTACGTCGGCGAATTCCTCACGGTCTCGAAGGGGTTCGACCCGACCACGCGCACGGCGGTGACCGTGTTTACGATCGACAACGCAGATCGCTCGCTCTGGCCCGGCTCGTACGCGACGGTTCATCTCTCGGCCGCGCTCGATCGCCAACGGCTCATCATTCCCGCCACCGCGCTCGTATTCCAAGAGAACGGGACGGAGATCGCGACGGTAGTAAACAACAAGGTGCACTTCAAACCCATCACCGTGACCCAGATTCGCGATGGCACGGTCGATGTGAACGAGGGCGTCGCCCTGACTGACGCCATCATCGACAACCCCAGCGCCGCCCTGCTCGAGGGGGACGCGGTCAGAGTCGTGAAGAAAGCACCCGGCTACGACCTGGCCGTGAACCAGGAAGCAGCGGCTCAAAAATAGGCGCATGGCGCAGGCGACACGTCGCGCCCCAGCGCGCGGCGTACAACGGGTCATTTCGGAAAATGCAGACGATTTTTGCCTCTCGGGCTGGGCGTTGCGCTCTGTCCCTATCGTTGGTCACGCTCTCCGGATGCATGAATTTTCCGGCCATCAACCTGGCGCCGAAGTACAAGCGAGACCAGTTCGTCGTACCGGATAACTGGCACGGCTCCGGCCCGTTCGTCGAAGCCCGCCCCTCGGACGCGGTCCTGCGCAAAGACTGGTGGAAGCTCTTCCACGATCCCGTGCTGACTTCGCTGGAAGAGCAGGCGATGACGAGCAATCCGGACCTGCACGCGGCGGCGGAGCGCTTCGTTCAAGCGCGCGACGAGATGATGAAGGCGCGCTCGCAATTCGTCCCGCATCTCGGGATCGGGGCCGACGCCTTGTCGGCTCGGCAGTCTGCCCACCGGCTCTTTCGTCCGCCGGATTCGCCGATTCGTGATCATTCCATCTCCGCTGGCGGCATCGCCTCTTGGGAGCCCGACTTCTGGTCGTCGCTGCGCAACGCGACACGGGTCGAGATCTACCGGGCGGAGGAGCGAGCCGCGGACTACGCGCTGGCGCGCCTGAGCGTCCAGGCAGAGCTGGCCTCTGACTACTTTGCGCTCCGCGGCCTCGACGCGCGGGACGCCATCTACAGACAATCGATCGAGTATTACCAGCAGTCGCTCGCGATCGTGACGGCGCAATTCAAGGGGGCAATCGCCTCCGAGGTCGACGTCGCGCGCGCCCAGTATCTGCTGGCCAACACGCAAGCACGCCAGGTGGGCCTGCAAGCGCAGCGTCAGGTCGTGGAGCATGCGCTCGCCGCGCTCGTGAACTTGGCCCCCGCTTCGTTTACCGTCGCGCCGGTCGACAACCTGGAAGTCACGAAGTTTCAGATCCCGGCACAAGTTCCGTCGAGGCTGCTGGAGCGCCGCCCGGACGTGGCCGCGATGGAGCGCGAGATGGCGCAGGCGAATCGCGCGATCGGCATCGCGCGCGCGGCGTTCTTCCCGAACGTCTCGCTGGGCGCCCCGGGAGGCTTCGAGAGTGGTGGTCCTGGGTTCTTGCAATTGATGAACAGTTATTGGTCTTACGGTGCGTCCGTCGAGGTGCCGCTGTTCCAGGGCGGATATCTGCGCGCGCAGCTGCAGCAGGCCTGGTCCGCGTACCGGGAGACCGAAGACCGCTATCGCGCGACCGTCCTGAACGCGTTCCGTGAAGTCGAAGACGGACTGAGCCTAACCAACCTGCTGACGACCGAAGTCGAGCGCCAGAATACCGCGATCTCCGCGGCGATGAAGACGCAGGAATTGTCGATGGAGCTGTACAAGGGCGGCCTCGCCTCGAGCCTCGAGCTGATAAGCTCCCAGGTCTACACGCTGGAATCGCGGATCACCGCCGCGGAGCTGAAGGCGGAGGTGCTCAAGTCCGTGGTCGGGTTGATCCGCGCGCTCGGCGGAGGTTGGAGTCGCAACGACCTGCCCAAGGACGACGACATCCAGCCGTTCGGGATGTTCCAGATGCGCGGGCTCGACAAGCCCGAGCCCGCAGGGGGGATCGACGTCGAGTCCAAGCATCACGACATCCGCAACAACCTTACCAAGCCGGTGAAGCCCTAACTCAGGTAGCCGGCCCGGGGCCGGCCGCGCTCACGGAGCCGAGCCGGCCTGGCTCACGACCACGGCGGTCTGGTGCGCGCCGACGCCGCCTCGCGCGTCGCGAAGCACGGTCCAGAGCGTGTACGATCCCGGCTCTTCGGGTGCGACCCAGCCGTTTTGGCTGCCGCTCGCGATCTCCTGCTCGGCGACACCCGTACGCTCTTGGTCGTAGGTGCCCGCGGTCGCGTACCAAGCGGCGCGCATGGCTTCGCGCCGCACGGTCAGCGCGTGCTGCTGGCGGTCGTACTCGAGATAGCGCTCTTGGCCGCCGCAGCCGTGCATCTGCGTGCAGTCGTCCGCGCAGCTCTCGCGCGTCTCGTCCGGCCCGCACACGCCGTCGCCGCACACGTCGCTGCCCGGGCAGTCGGGCCACGCCACCTCGAGCAGCACGCGCTCGCGCGCCGCGACCTGGAGCGGTTGATCGCCGAGCGAGCTGACCTCCCCGCTCGCGCGCGTGACGCGCAGCTCGCGCACGCTCGGGTTTTCGTTGCGATGATAGCGCAGCGCGTACTCGACGCTGACGTCGGGGCTGACGCCCGCGAGCCCGCAGGAGATACGCTGCTCGTAGAGCTCCACAGCGGCGGTTCCCGCGACGCTCAGGCCCAGCACCACGGGCATCTTGTAGCCACCGGTCTCGTCGGGATCGACCGGGCGACCGGACGGCTGGTCGGCCATCGGCGGAGGCGGGTTGGGGCCGAACAGCGCGCAGGCCGTGCTCGGAACCGGCGCGCTCACGCTCATGCCCTGACCGATCATCGTGAGCTTGCCGCTGTCGATGCGCAGACACTCGCGGCTGACCGGACCGAGCTCCGCCAGCGGCTTTTGCGCCAGGCAGTCGAACCAGGTGATCGCGGCGTCGTCGCGCGCGCCGCTCGCGTCGGCGATCAGCGCGCGATAGACGACGGCTTCGCTGCCCGGCGCTACCTCCGCGGGCTCGGCTTGCACCGCCAGGAGCCGCGGCGCACGCACCGTCGACTCGTCGACGTCGAGATCCGGCACACAGCCGGCGGCGGCGCCCAAAGCACCGTGCACCAAGAGGCGGCGCCCTAGCCACATGCGCTGCTTCAGAAATTCCATTGCAGTCCGGCGATGGGTAAGATGGGCAAGCTACGGATGCTGCCACGCCGCGAAAAGTCGGGGCTATAGACCAGCTCCTCGGTGTTCTTGCGGTTGGTCACGTTCTGCACCTCCAGATAGATTTGCAGTTCGCTTCCGCCGACCTTGATGGCCTGACTCGCGCGCAGATCGAGCTGCGCGAACATCGGAATCCGGATCGCGTTCTGCGCGCCGAACACCGGCTGCGTACGGTCGCGCAGCGCGTCGTAGTACGTGCCGATGACCTGCGTGCGCGGATAGCCGCTGGCCAGACGAAAGCGCGTACCGAGCTCGAGTCCGGTGAGGGGCGTCCACACCAACACGGCCGAGAGGATATGTGTCTGATCGTAGTCGAACAGCCGCCAAGGAAGACCAGGGGCGTTCTTGCGCTCGCTGCGCATGAGCGTGTACGCGACCCAGCCGAACACGTGGTTTGCCAGCTCGCGCCGCAGGAGCGTCTGCAGACCGAAGGTGCGCCCCTCACCCGTCGGCAGTAACGCCTCGGCTTGGCGCGGCGCAGGCGCGGTGTTGCGCATGGTCAGGTCGCCCATGAACGTGGCGAAGCCCGTGAGCTCGATGCTCAGCTCCTCCATCGCCTGTACGCGAGCGCCCACGACCGTGTGCACGGCGCGCGAGACGGGCAGCGCCGGGTTGCCGAACACCGCCGACAGATCGGCGACCGCCGGGGGTTGGTGGTAGATGCCGGTGGCCGCGTGGATCTGCAGCCGTTCGTGCGCCGCCCAGCGCAGCGAGAGGCGCGGCTCGGCCACGAAATTGTGTGCGAACAGGCCGATCGCCGGTTGCTCATCGACCTGCGGGATCTTACGGCTCACGCTGCGAAAGAGCGGATCGAGCCGCAGACCAGGCACGACGTGTAGCTTGTCGCCGAACGGCGCGAAGTCGGCCTCCGCGTACGGGGCGAGGCTGACGAACGTCGTCTCGAAGTGATCGTAGGCGAGGCTATCGGGCGGCGGCTGCCCGAACACGCGGATGTCGCCCTCGCGCGCCGGAAGGCCGAGCGAGCCGCGGCGTTCGACCGTGTCGCGCGTCATCTGCGCGTCGATGCCGCCTTCGAAGCTGAACCAAGCGGAGAGACGCGTGGCGTGGCTCGCGCGTAGACCCGCCACGATGTTGTCGTCCCCGAGCACGGTCTCGGTGGCACCATAGCTGGTCTTGAGCGTCTGCGAACCGAAACCGGCGTAAGGTGTGACCACGGTGCGCGATCCCTTACCCCGCTCGTTGAGGTAGCGCGCATAGAAGCGATAGAAGGATGTATCGCGTACCTCGCGCGTCACGAGCGCCGGGTCCGGATTCGGTACGCCGCGCGCGGTATGATCGGTGCTGAGCATCGCGACCACGTCGATCGACTCGGCGGCGCGCAGCTTGTAGCTCGCCCGCAGCTGGCCGTCGCGATAGCGCGGGATCGGGACGTAGGCGCCGACATCGCTGTGGAGCACCTTGACCGCTTGATCGATCAGACTCACGCGGCCCGCAGCCGCGATGTGAAGGCGCGGACCCGCGCTCGCGCTGAGCATCCCCGAAGCGTCGAGCAGATCGGCCGCCGCACGGCCGTGCACGCCGTCTTTGCTCGGCGTCTCGGTGTCGACGCGCACCAGACCGCCGAGCCCGCGCCCGAACGCCGCGCCGTAGCCGCCGGGCACGAGCTCCACCGAGTTGACCACGCCCGCGTACACGGTCGAGCGCAGCCCGCCTTCGTGATAGAGCCGCGGGATCGGCACGCCGTCCACGTACGTGCGCGTGTCTTCGGGGCCTGCGCCCCACACCACCAGCTGTCCTGAGCCCACTGCGGAGCGCGCCACGCCAGGCAGGTTCTCGACCACGCGCACCACGTCGCCCTGCGCGCCGGGCACGCTGCGCGCTTGCTCTGCGGTGAGCTTGGTCGAGACCACCTCGCGCTCGAGCGGCGGCGGCGCAGTGAC
>CAZYWR010000668.1:0-3007 GCA_964651185.1 uncultured Polyangiales bacterium | reverse complement strand
GCCGCTCTTCGACCCGATCGTCACGGGAGATTGCACGCCTGCGGACGATAACGGTCCGGGGGACGGCAATATCCCGAGCGGCACGTGCGCCGGTCCGTGCTACCCGGCGTGGCCGTTCTTCACGCCGGACGGCGAAGCCGTGGTGTACTCGATGATCAGCGAGCCCGACTTCACGCTCGCCTTCCCCGGCCGCGATACGCCCTCCAAGAGCGAGCTCTGGTACGTCGACATCAAGAGTCAGGAGAAGGTCCGCCTCGACAACGCCAACACCGGTTTGGACCCCAGCGATTCGCTCGCCAATTACTACCCGACCGTGCTGCCCGTCGCGATCGGCGGGTATTACTGGGTCTTCTGGACCTCCACGCGCGCCTGGGGCCACCGCGACCTGACCGCGGGCGCCGCGGACGCCGGAGGAAACGTCGGCCAGCTGGTGACGAGCATCCTCGGTGGCGGCAACTCCTCGGCCGACGCGACCAAGAAGCGCATCTGGGTCTCGGCGCTTCGGCCGCGCCAGAGCGCCGAGGGCTTCCTCGAGGCGATCACCGACTTCAGCTCGCCTCCGTTCTATCTCGAAGGCCAGAGCGAATCAGGCAACATCCGTGCATTCGCCACGCTCAACCCGTGCCGCGCGAACGGCAACGACTGCACCACCGGCCTCGACTGCTGCACCGGTTTCTGCGACGTCAAGCCGGGCGCTGACAAGGGCGTCTGCGTCGACCAAAAGATGTGCGCCAATATCAACGAGCCCTGCGAGACGGACGACGATTGCTGCCCGCCGCCAGAGGGTGAGCAGCCGCGCGTCTGCCTCGGTGGCAGGTGCAACGTCCAGATCTTCCTCTGAACAGCGGGCGTGTGCGCTTGCGAGGTCGGGCGAGCGTGTGCCGGCGCGGCCCCTGCCCACCTCACCCGGGCCGAACCGACGTCGCAGCGCGACCGAGCTTAGATCTTGAACGGATACGAGAACGAGAAGGTGTTCTGCTGGAAGCGCGGCAGCTTGGCCTTCGCCACTTCCTTCGCGATGCAGCCCGCCACCGGCGTGCCGGCGAATTGACCGCCCACGTCCACTCCCGACACCTTGCCCGTCGCGCCTGCGACGCTCACCTTGGCCATGGCCACGCCGCTCTGACCGCCGCCACAGGCCTGGACGCGCGACGTGATGGACTTCATCGCGCTCAGCACGTCGTCGCGGCTCGGCGTGGAGGGCAGGTTTTCGCTCGCGGCGGCCTTGGGGGCGGCGGCAGCTGCCTTGGGCTTACCGCCGAGCGCGGTGTCGAGCAGGTCGTCAATCGACTTGTCGCCGGAGGACGAGCGCTTGGGCGGTGCGGGCTCATCGGCGGCCTGCGCGACCGGCGCGCTCTCGCTCTTCGCGCTCGGAGCATCCGATCCGTGGTGCCGGCTCGAGTGTTCGGAGTGGCTCCCGGAGGAGCGGTCTTCGTGATGGTGTTCGTGCTCGTGCTTCGCCGTCGACTTTTCTTCTTCATCGCGCGCTTCATTGACGGGCGCAGGCGCGTTGCTGGGCGTGGGTTCCGCCGCTTGCGGCGCAGCAGCCGGTGCTACCGCCGTGGCGGTGCTCGCGCCCGTGGCGGCCGCCCCCTGTCCGTCGGTGGTCGGCGTAATCTGCGCGTTCGGCGCTGCGCTCTGCGGGCGCACGACCAGGAATGCGACCGCGAGCCCGAGCACGCCGATCGCCGCCGCCATCGCGTACAAGAGCGGCTTGCTCGCGGCGTGCTTTTCCACCGCGACCGGCGCCGCCAGGCTGGTCGCCGAGAAGGTCGTGCCCGTCGAGCCGACCGCGAGCAGGTCTTCGACCTTTTCGCGCGCACTGACGTTGGGCTTGTCGGCCATGGCCTGCGTGGCGCTCGCGAGCGCGCGGATATCGATCAGGCCCGAGCCCTCGCCCTGCGCCATGCCGGCCTTCGGGCGCGCCGACGGGGCCGCGCCCGAACCGGTCGCGAGCGCCTGCAAGTTCGCGAGCGAGAAGAGCACGGAGTTCTCGTTGCGCTGTCCGGTCATCGCCTGCGCTTCGGAGACCTTCGGGCCGCCGAAGCTGCCTGAACCGGGGCGCGGTGCGTCGTCTTCCTCTTCGGCGGCGCCCGCGAACGCGTTGCGACTCGCGTCGGAGAACAGGTCGGCACCGCCGCCCGCTGCGCTCGCGCTCGACTGGCCGATCACACCCGACAGCCCGCCGTCGTCCGCGCTGGCGAACGGATCGGCGCCCATGTCGTTCGAGCCGCCGAACACTTCGCCGGTGCCGCTGGGAGCGGCCCCTGTCTCGTCACCTTCGGCTTCGGCCATCACGGCGGCAACCAGCGGCTGCACGTCCTTGGCCGGCTGCCAGCCCTCCATGCCCTCACGCCAGACGTAAGCTTCCCAATCGATCTTGCCTTCCGCCAGGAGCTCGCCGATCTGACGCGGCGCGAACGGCCCCTGTTGCTCGCCGTTGACCACCACGTGCCAGATGGCGTCGCTGCCGTAATCGAACACGCGCGTCTCTTCCGTGCCCTCTTGCGGCTGCTCGCCCTTGACCACGATTACGGCACTGCACTTCTTGCACCGAATCTTGAATACCTTGCCGGCGACCTTCTCGTCGGCAATCGAGTATTTGGCTCCGCAGCTCTCGCACACGATCTTCATGGCAAATCCTCAGCATCGCTTTCCAAGGGGTGAGCTCGTACCGGCTTCGCCGCAGCGTCGCCGGCCGGCCCGCCCCCCACGCACACCGGCGGGCACCGGCTGGTTCCGTCCGGAAATCGTGGACATGGACGATACAGCCCGCCCGATCGCCCAGGCCCACGCTGACAAAAACGGACGTTCGACGCTGCCCCCGCGCTCACCTTAGCGAAAAAACGTACGGCCTGAACGTTTTTGAAGGGGCGTTCAGGTGCGGACCTGTCTGCCGCACGCGCCGCAGAACAGCGCACCCGCTGCGAGCTGTGCGCCGCACGCGGGACAGGTGCGCGGGCGCCCTTCCGCGGCGCGCGCACGTTCCAAGAACTCCGCGTACGGA
>CAZYWR010000667.1:0-6403 GCA_964651185.1 uncultured Polyangiales bacterium | reverse complement strand
GCGCAGGCCCAGCGCGTGGCGCAAAAGAGCGGCGCGCAGCCGACGAGCGGCCACATCGCGCTCGCCATGCTGGAATCGAGCGACGACACCGGCCGCCTGCTCGAAGCCCACGGGGCGCGCACGGCGGCGCTCTATGCCTCGCTCAAAGATGTCGATGCCGAGGCCGGTAACGCGGTCGATCTGCTGATCGAGCGCGCGCGCCGGCTCGCGGCGCATGCGGGCGCTCGCAAAGCGCGCAGCGCGCACTTGTTGTTGGCGGCTCTGCAGAACGCGCGCAGCGAGGCCTACCGCGCGCTCGCCGCGTTGGGGGTGCCGGTGGACCGGCTGCGCGACGCACTGGAGCGCGAGCTCGGCGTACCCAAGAAGCCCGCGCCCCGGCCCGCCGCGCAGAAGGCGAACGCGCACCGCGTGCGCGCCGAGGCTTTGACGCCGCTCCCGCGTACCTTGATCGACTGGGAAGCGCAGAAGCGCCTCGCGAGCAAGCCGCGCGCGGTGCCGAACGTGCGGCTCGCGCGCCACGCCGCGCGCGACAAGGCGCGTCCGCTCGACGAAGCGCCCGCAGAGCAGGGCAGCGAGGCCGAGGCGCCGAGCGCTTCGCCGCCAACGACGACGAGCTATGCGCTCGAGGCCGCCGCGTTTCCTCTCCTGTCTGCGCTGGGCCGCAATCTCACGCTCGAGGCGGCGGAGGGCAAGATCGACCCCGTGCTCGGGCGCGACGTCGAGATCGAGCAGGTGCTCGACGTGCTAGCCCGCCGGCGCGGCAACAACCCGATCTTGGTCGGCGCGCCCGGCGTGGGCAAAACGGCGATCGCCGAGGGGCTCGCGCTGCGCTTGGCGGCGGAGCCCGGCGTGCCACGCGTGCTGGTGGAGCTCTCGGCGGGGAGCCTGGTGAGCGGCACCGGCGTGCGCGGGGCGCTCTCGGACAAACTCGCGCGCTTGCGGCGCGAGGTGAAGGCGAGCGCGGGACGCGTGCTCTTGTTCATCGACGAGATCCATGCGCTGCTCGCAGGCGGCCACGAGGGGCCGGACGATCTCGCCAACGAGCTGAAGGCGGCCTTGGCGCGCGGGGAGCTGCCGTGCATCGGCGCGACCACCGAGGCGGAGTACCGGCGCGTATTCGAGCGCGACGCCGCCCTGGCGCGCCGCTTCACGCGCGTGGAGGTGCACGAGCCGAGCCGCGACGCCACGCTCGCGATCGTGCGCGGCGTGGCACTCCACTACGAGCGCTTCCACGAGGTGGCGTATTCCCTCGATGCGCTCGAGGCCGCGGTCGACCTGAGCGTGCGCTATCTGCCCGAGCTCCACCTTCCGGACAAAGCCATCGGGCTCCTCGATCGCGCCGGCGCGCGCGCCCGGCGCCGCGGCCAGAGCGAGGTCGACCGCACGGTGGTGGCGGCGGTCGTGAGCGAGCAAGCCAAGGTGCCGCTCGATCGGCTGCTGATGCGCGATCGCGAGCGTCTGCTCACGCTCGAACAGCGCTTGGAGGCGCGCGTGATCGGCCAGCGCGCGGCCATCGGGCGCGTGGCGGACGCGGTGCGCAAGGGCGCCGTGGGCATGCGCGGCAAGCGCCCGTTGGGCGTGTTCCTGTTCGTCGGGCCTACGGGCGTGGGCAAGACCGAGCTAGCCAAGGCGTTGAGCGACGAGCTGTTCTGGTCGAGCGGCATGACCCGGCTCGACATGAGCGAATACAGCGAGCCGCACGCCGTGGCGCGGCTGTTCGGCGCGCCGCCGGGCTACGTGGGTCACGACGAGGGCGGGCAGCTCACCGAGACCGTGCGCAAGCGCCCGTACCAGCTGGTGCTGCTCGACGAGATCGAAAAGGCGCACCCGGACGTGCTGCTCGCGCTCTTGCCGCTGTTCGATGAAGGCCGGCTCACGGACGGGCGCGGGCGAACCGTCGATTTTACGAACACGATCATCGTGCTCACCTCGAACCTCGGCGCGAGCTCTGCGCGCAAGAGCCAGCCGGTCGGCTTCGCCGCGCGGGCACCGGAGGATCGGACCCAGGCGGGGGAGCGCGCGATCGAGGCGGTGCGCGGGGCGCTGCCGCCGGAGCTCTTCAATCGTTTGGACGAGGTGCTGCCGTTTCCGCGCCTGGGTCGCGCCGATGTGCGCCGCATCGCCGAAGGGATGCTGCGGCGCGTGGCCGACGCGATGCGGCGCGAGCAGGGCGTGGAGCTCGAGCTCACGGAGGGCGGGCTCGATGCCTTGGTGGATGGCGGCGGCTTCGATCCTGAGCTCGGCGCGCGTCCGATGCGCCGTACCATCGGGCGCGAAGTCGAGACGCCGCTCGCCACGCGCATCCTCGAGGGGCGGCTCCATCCGGGAGATCGCGTACGGATCGTCGGGCGCGCGGGGCGCGTGGAGCTGGAGCGGGTCGCGGCGGTCAACGCGGAGGCCGTCTCGCTGTAAGACGGGTCGCTTGCGTCCTGGTCCGCCCGCTGCCAGAACGACATTCCGTGAGCTCCCTCGAGCCTTCGATCGAAGGCAAGTCGTCTTCCGCCGCGAGTGTCAGCCGGGGCGATGATGCCGGCCCGTTGCCGCGTGTTTTCGGGCGCTACGTTCTGTTCGATCGCATCGGCCGCGGCGGCATGGCCGACATCTTCCTGGCCCGCGCCGATACCGGGCTCGGCGGTTCGCGTCTGTGCGTTTTGAAGCAGATCCTGGCGCGGCTCAGCCACGATCCGCAGTTCGAGCGCCTGCTCATCGAGGAGGCGAAGCTCGCGGCCCTGCTCACGCACGGCAACGTGGTGCAAGTGTTCGATCTCGGCCGCGAAGACGACCGCCTGTTCATCGCCATGGAGTACGTGGAGGGGTTCGATCTGAACCAGCTGTTGCGCGCGGCTTCGCGCGCCAAGCTCGGCCTGCCGGCAGAGTTCGCGCTGCTCATCGTGCGCGACGTGCTGCGCGCGCTGGACTATGCGCACCGGCTCAAGGACAGCCAGGGGCGCGCGCTGGGGCTCGTGCACCGCGACGTCTCACCTTCGAACGTCCTGATCTCGTTCGAGGGCGAGGTGAAGCTGTGCGACTTCGGGATCGCCCGTGCCTACTCGGCGGAGGCCGGCGCGCGCGGCGCCCCGGATCAGATCCCAGCGCAGGCGCGCATCGAGGGCAAGAGCGCGTACATGTCGCCGGAGCAGGCGCGCGGGCTCGACATCGACGCGCGCGCGGACGTGTTCGCGGCGGGCATCGTGCTCTGGGAGCTGTGCGCCGGGCGCCGGCTCTACCGCGGCACGGAGAGCGAGATGCTGAGCCTCGCACAGAAGGGCGCCGTGCCGCCGCTGCCGGAGCGCGGCCTGCCCAACCAGCGCGCGCTCCAAGCGGTGTTGAACCGAGCGCTCACGGTCGATCGCGACCAGCGCTTCGCGAACGCGCAGGCGTTTCTGACGGCGCTCGAAGACTACGCGATCGGGGCTCGCTTGATGGCCTCGCAGCTTCGCTTGGGGGCCTTCTTGAGCCAGCATTTCGGCACCGAGATGATCGAACTGCGCCGTCAGCGTGAGCTGTCGGTGCGCTCCATGCCTTCGGAGCTGCCGGTCTCGGGACCGCCCACGCTGGTCGGCAGCCAGCCCTCGTTCGCGCCTGCGGAGATCCGTGCCCGCACCTGGCGCGAGCCGGGCGCCACGGCCACGACGTACTCGACGAGCGGGTCGAGCCCGCCGAGCGCGATCGTGCCGGCGACCATCCCCCAAGAGCTGTCCGAGCGCGAGCTCGATCGCTCGCTGCTGGGGCTCGATCTCTTGGCCAGGGAGTCGCGCGTCGAGGCGGATATACGCGACCAGCCCGAACCGTCTGCGCCCCCGGCGCAGCCGCCGACGGCGCCGCCGAGCGCGCCGGCACCTGCGGCGAACGCAGAGTGGTTGTGGTACGCCGTTGCAGTTGCCATTCTGTTGCTCGGCGTGGTCGGCTACTTCTCGCAGTGAGCGAGCGGGTCCCTCCCGCCGGCGTTGACCGCGACGGCTCGGCGCTTACTCTCTGGATGGAGGGTTAGCCATGGACCTGCGAGAGTTGCTCGAGCGCGTGCGAGGGAGCGCACCTTTCGCGCCCGGGGAAGCCGAACATGCGACGGAGGTGGCGCTCTATGGGTTCGCCTCCTACCTCCCGCCGAAAACCGGGCGCGCGCTCTTGCGTCAGCTCGGGCTGCACGAGGGAGCGGGGGCCGAGTCCGGCGCTTTCGCGGCAGGGGCGGGGCGCTCCGAAGCTGCGGGTTCTCCGCTGTCTGCGCTCGCTGCGCAGATCGCCAGCGCGGAAGGGCTCGAGGCGCCGCGCGCCCTCGAGCACCTGCAGATCGTCGGGCGCGCCCTGGCCGAGCAGCTCGACCCCGCGCTGCTGGCCCAATTGCGGGGCGAGCTGCCAGACGAACTCGGCGAGTTGCTGGACGAGACACGGGGGCGCTCCGCGGAGACGCCCTCGGTGCACCACGCACGAACCTTGGCCGAAGGGCGGCCCGGCAGCCGTCGTTCGCTCAGCGCGTCTGCGCCCGGCAGCGAGCGGCCGATCAGCGGGGCGCGCCCTGACAGCCCGCATCGACACTCGGTCGCCGAGCAGAATCCGCACGGCGATACGAAGCTCTCGAGCGCGGCCGGGTCCACCCAGGAACGCGAGCAGGAGTCGCTCGCGACCGGGCGAGCCAAGACACCGTAACCGGGCGCCTGGAAACATCGGGACGTGCGCGGGCGCGGCCAGATGGGACGATGAGGGCCGCCACCGGCGTCTCCTCGCCACGCGCCGAGCTCGGCCCAGGCCACCACGGAACCGGCATGAACAAGAAGGCAGCCAAAAAAGCAGACGCGAGCAAAGCGCCCGCGAAGCGCAAGCGCAAGCCGAAGCGCGAGCCCGCTTCGGTCGGGCTCAGCGCCGGCGAGTGTGCGGGCGACCGGGTCCCGGGCGCCATCGAGGCCTTGAGCGAGCAGATTCGTGAGGCCGGCGGGGCCGTGCTGGCGCGCTACCGCGAACCGCTCGGCGGTCATTGGGTCGCGTTCGCGGCGCTGCCGCTCGACAAGGTCGAGCGCACCCCGTTTCAACGCGAGCTGTCCAAGGCGCACGCGGAGCGGCTCGTCGACGTGATCCCGAAGGTGGGGCGCTTCCTGGACCCGATCGTGGCCGTGCCCGAGGACGGAGCGTTCATCACGCCCAACGGCATGCACCGGCTGAGCGCGATGCGCATGCTGGGAGCGAAGGCGATCACGGCGCTGGTGGTGCCGGAGCGCGAGGTCGCCTTCCGCATTCTGGCGCTCAACACCGAAAAGGCGCACAACTTGCGCGACAAAGCGCTCGAAGTGGTGCGCATGTTGCGGGCGCTGGTCGCCGATCGCGGGGCCGCCGACAAGCGCGAGAGCGATTTTACACTGGAGTTCGAGCAACCCGCGCTGCTCACCTTGGGCATATGTTACGAGCAGAACGGCCGCTTCAGCGGGGGCGCCTACATGCCGGTGGTCAGCCGGTGCGAGGCGTTCCGCGAGGAGCCGCTCAAAGTGGCGCTAGCCGAGCGCGAGCGCCGCGCCGGGCAGCTGCTGGAGCTCGACGAGCTGGTGAACGCGGCGGTCAAGCGGCTCAAGGAGTCCGGCTTCTCGAGCGGCTATCTGAAGCCGGTGGTGGTCGCGCGCATCAACCCGCTGCGCTTCGTGCAGGCCAAACCGGGACAGCCGGTGCGCGGCGACTTCGACAAGACGATCGAGCGCATGAAGCAGGGCGCGCAGAAGTTCGATCCCGCGAAGGTGAAGGCTTCGGACATCGCGCTCGCTGCAGCCATGGGTGGATCCGAAGAGGGATAGCGCGAGGGCGGATGCTGGGCGGGTGACCGCGCGATCACGAACGTGCCTTGTGCCGCGATGAGCCGGCGGCGCGCTTTCTGGGCGGACGCGCGCGGCGCGCGGGGGGGCTCGCGGTGCGCGCGAGAGAGGAGCGCGGCGCGCGCGCGGTGCGGGATAGCTTGCGCGCGATCTGCGGTGGCAGCCCGGCGGCCTCGGCGGTCGCGATCACGAGCGGTTGCACGAGCTCGTAGGCGCGCATCAGCGCGGGATCGAGCGCCGCGAGCGCGCGCAGGTGGGCGGCGACCGTGGCCTCGTCGCCGCGTACCACCGGACCCGTGAGCGCCGCCGGCACGCCGACCTGCGCCACGTTGTCGGCGACGCTGCGGAGGAGGCCGGCGAGCGCCCGTTCGGCCGCGCGCCGTTCCAGGCCGAGCGCGATCAGAACGCGCGTGCCGAAGTAGGCGAGGGCGGCGGTGCCGTTCGCGACGAGCGCCGCGCTGGCGTGGTAGGCGGGGCCCGGCGCGATGACCACGCACCGTGCGCCGAGCTCGCGCGCCAGGCGGCGGGCGACCGCCTTGGCGCGCCCGTCGCCGCACGTCGCGATCGTCGCGCCGCGTAGATCGCGAGCGCCGGCGCGCGCGAACGAGACG
>CAZYWR010000666.1:0-1945 GCA_964651185.1 uncultured Polyangiales bacterium | reverse complement strand
GTATGCCTTGGGCCTGGCTCGCGGCCGATCAGCCCGACGTCGCGAGCGAGCACCTGCGCACGGCTGGGCGCATTTGGGTGCAAGCGCCGTATCAGTTCTTCCACTACTACATGCTGCAGAGCGCCGTCGATTTGGCTCTCTACCAGGACGCCGCGGAGCAGGCCTACGAACGCATCCAACGCGAATGGCCGCTCATGACGCTGGTGAACAAGATGCAGATGGTGCGCATCGAAACGCGCTTCATGCGCGCCCGCCTCGCCCTTCAGCTGGCGGCCAAGCGCCGCGATCCGATCTTCCTATCCGTGGCGAAGAGCGACGCAGCGGGGCTCCGTAAGGAGCAGGCGCGCTGGTCCCAGGCGATCGCCGGCCTGATCAGCGCGTTGCTGGTCACGTTCGACTCGCGCGAGGTCGGTGCACGGCGGCTCTGCGCAGCAGCCATCGAGCTGTCGCGCCAGGACCTGCATCTTCTCGCCGCGTGTGCGCGCTACCGCGCCGGCGCGTTGCGCGGTGGCGAAGAGGGCGCGCGCGAACTCGCCGCCGCGAGCGCGAACCTCACCGAGCTAGGTGTCGCGCGGCCCGAGTGCTTCGCGCGCATGCTCGCGCCGGGAGTCCACAGCGCCTAGAGAGGCCGCGAATGTCGAACACTCGGGGCCGCTCATACCAGGTTGGCGCCTGCGCCGAGGACCCCACGAGGGGTAAGGCGAAATGAGAGTTCCCGATCGTGAACTCTCATTTCGACACTGGGGCTACTGGATGCAGTTCACTTCCGGCTCGGCGCCAGCAACGATCGTGAAGCTGCCATTGCTAAGTTGGCCGCGCGGCCAGGCCATCGCGTAGAAAAGGCACATCTCGTTTTCGGTGTCGGGACCGAACGTCTTCGCTTGGTCGGTCGTGTTGTCGTACGAGCAGGTGACGTCGATCGTATCGCCCGCGTTGATCAGGACATCGGGCGCGGAGCCATCGCGCGGCTCCTTGTAGCCGCGTTGATCGTTGAACGAGAAGGCGTCGTCGATCAACGATAACGGCGCGCCGCCGTTCCCACGGTTGAGGATCGCACGGGCGTGGACGCCAGTCTTGTGCATGTGCGCGGACAAGCCGATCAAGTGCACCGGCCCGTCGGTGATTTTCGGAACGCAGGTGGAGTTGATGTCCGCGGTCTGATGCGCTGGCACGAAGATGTTGGTCGTGCCCATCCAGTGGATGGCGGCTTCATTCTCGCGCTTATGCGAGGTCACGCAGAACTCGACGCCGCTCGCGTCTTGCTCGGCGACCGCGCCCGGCGCGGTGTTGAAGTAGTGAACCTCGAGGCGGAACGTCGCGTTCGGGCCGCTCGGCATGTGCAAACCGACGCCGTCGGGCATCTCGATGTCCAGCGCGCCGGGCGCCCAGCCCGCGATGTAGAACTCGCCCTGCATCGAGCCGATCGGCTCGCCTTCGCCGCCTTGCACCGAGCCGTCTTGCTCGGTGGAGCTGTCAACGCCGTAGATGATCCAATGGTGCACGATCTTCGCGTTGTCGATGATCGAGCGGAATTTCAGACCTTGAACCTCGCTGCTGCCCCAGGGCGCGCGGTAGTAATACGAGGAGTAGTATTGGGAGCCGGCGGCCACCTGCCTCTTCGAGGTGTCGTGCACGCCGTTCGCGTTGTGCGCCACGAACGTGTAGTGCGTTTCGCAATCAGACGGCCACTCGTACGCGCCGTTGTCCCCTTGAGCGCCGCCATCGCCTTGCTGGCTGTACCCGGATCCGCCGTCCTCGCTGCCCGTGCTGGAGCCCCCTGCATCGCGCGCCGCCGAGGCATCTGCCGAGGACGGATGCGACGCGCTCTTTCCGGCGTCTTCCGCGGACGCATGCGTTGCGTTCTTTCCGCCGTCTTCCTCCTCGGAGTTTGATGCGTTCTTTCCCGCGTCTTTTTTCTCGGACGCATGCGACGAAGAACCTGTCG
>CAZYWR010000665.1:0-3330 GCA_964651185.1 uncultured Polyangiales bacterium | reverse complement strand
TGCTCGAGCAGCTCGCGCGCGCGAGCGGAGGGCGCTTCGACGAGGTCGATCGCGCGCCGGCGCTGGAGGCTTTCGACGCGACCCGAAGCACGTCGCTCGGCACCGAGCGCCATGCGCCCTTCGGGCAGCCCGCGTGGGCGGCGCTGTTGTTCGGCTTGATCGCGCTCGAGTGGATCTTGCGCCGCCGTTGGGGTCAACGCTGACGGTTCAGAAGCCGGGCGCGCGCCAACTCGACGATCGCCGCCTCGTGCTCCACGGGCTCGGTCCCAAGCTGAGGGGGCAGAAGCGGACGCACGAGGAGCCGCCCGCGCGCGCTGGTCAGAGCGGAAAGCGGAGTTCAGAAGCGGACGCGCGCGCCGATCAGGAGCTGCCGGGAGCTGGCCGCGAGCTGAAACGACGTGCGCCGCGCGAGGCGCTCGAGCGCGCCCGGTGATTGTTGCTCGAGCAGGTCGACGAGCTCGCGATAGCCTTGCGCGCGTCGCTCGGCCTCCGTCGGGATGAGCGCGCTCGCCAAACCGGACGCGAAGGCGAGCCCCACCAGCGTAAGCGACACGTAATCGAGGGCGGAGTCGCCGTAGTGGTAGTGCGGGTCTGCGCGTCGCTCGAGCCACCAGAAGATCGGCAGCGAGGCTGCGCTCACGCTCATATCGATGGCGCCGTCGATGATGCGCGCGCGGCGGCCGGCGCGCGCGAGCCGGCCGAGGCTCTCTTCCCCGAGGTAGATGCGCGCGCGGACCTGCTCGGCCGTGAGCCTGGGCATGTGGTTGTAGCGCGCGGCGAGCTTGGCCGCGTCGGGAAGAGAGAGCACCGTGATGCCGTGGGCCAAGGCGCCGGCGCCGAACAAGATCAACAGCGACCGGCCGATCTCGTCGCCCAGCACCGCGCCGATCGTGACCAGCGCGACGCCCGCCGCGAGCTGGAGCGAGCCGTTCAAAATGCGGCCTCCCCCGCGCCCGGCGAGCGCGTTCAGGTCGCGCGAGAGCGCCTCGTCGCGCGCCTCTACCGCACGCGGCAGCGCGGGCGCAGCCAACCCCGGCGCGGGCGCGAGGCCCGGCTCGAAGGCGGGCGGGGTGGCGTAAGGCGGCGTAAGCGTCTCGGCTGGGATGGCTGGCGGCTCGAGCGGTCCGGCGGGCGCCGCGGGCGCAGGGGAGGCGGGCGCTTCGTCCGGGGCGGCGGGGGAGGCCGCCGGTGCTTGCGCACATGCGACGCTCGCGAGCGCGCTCAGGATCGTCGACAGCGCGAGGGCGCGCAGAGAGCTCACCCGCACGACTATGGCTTATGGCGCGCGCGGGTTCGAGGCCGGTTCGGGCCGGGGCAGCTCGGCGAGCGCCTGCTTGGCGCGCGCGCTCTCCGGATGAACGCGCAGCACGCGCTCGTAGGCCTCGCGGGCGCGTTGCAGCTGACCCGCGCGCAGGAGCGCGTCTGCGGTCACGAACAGCGCGTCGAGATCGCTCGGGCTCGCCGCCAGTCGCCGTGCCGCGTACGCGAGCGCATCGTCGAGCTCGCCAGCTTCGAGCGCGATGCGCGCGGCTTCGAGCGCGCACGGCGGGTCGGCTTCGCAGCGCGCTCGTTCGGCCGAGAGCAGCGCGTGTCCTTGGCGCGCGCGTCCCGCCGAGGCGAGCGCGTACGCGAGGTCGCGGCGCAACGCGAGCCCTTGCGGCTCGAGCGCGAAGCGCTCCGACAGCACCAGCACCGCACGCTCGGGCTGTCCGCGCGCGAGCAGCACACGTCCGAGCTCGAGCGCGAGCCCCGGCTCCTGGGGTACGTACTGCTTGGCCAGCGTGAGCGCCCGCTCGGCCACGGCCAGTAGATCGCGGCGGACGGCGAGCGCCGCGATCTGGCGCAAGCAGGTGAGCGTGGGCCGATCCTGGAGCTGACCGGCCTCGAGCGCGAGCGCGAGACTATCGTCGTAGCGCGCCAGAAGCGCCGCCGCCCACGCCGCGTGCAGGAGCAGTCTGCGCGCATCCTCGTCGCGCAGCGCGGTACCGTCGCGCGCGCGCTCTAGCGCGCCCAGATACGAGGTGGCGGCGGCGCTGAGCGCGCCCGTATCCGCCGCCAGCTGCCCGTCGAGCGGCAGCGCGAGCTCGGCGTAGCGCAGAAGCAGGCGCGGATCGTCCGCGTTACGCCCGAGCGCGCGCGACAACCGGCGTTCGGCGGCGCGGGCGTTCCCTCGAGCGAGCTCGCGCTCTGCCGCACCGAGCTCACGCTCCGCGCTGCGCGCTCGTGCGCCGCGCTGCGTGCGCGCATCAGCGCTCGCCGGCAGCGCGCGTGCGAGGCCGGCGAGGGCGAGCACCGCGAGCAGGGCGAGGGCGCGTCGCATCGCGATCAGGTTAGCCTGAGCTCCATCGCATCTGGACCCGAACTTGACAGCCAAAGCTCTGGCCTCTAAAGAAACGGCCGCTTCGCCGGCTCGGCGGGGTGCCCTTCTCGCACACGACGGAAGGACTCGGGGATCGTCTAATGGTAGGACGCCAGATTCTGGTTCTGGCTATCGGGGTTCGAATCCCTGTCCCCGAACCGCGCGCGAGCGCAGAGCTATCGGCCCCATCGTCTAGTGGTTAGGACATCGGCCTCTCACGCCGGTAACACGAGTTCGAGTCTCGTTGGGGTCACCATCCGAAGCGGGGGTGCCGCGCACACGGCACCCTCGCTTCGTTTTGGACTTGGCGAGGCGCGATGAGCCCACGACGACTGCCGCAGTCTTTCTTCGCGCGCGAGTGTCTGGAGGTCGCGCTCGATCTGATCGGCAAGCTCTTGCGGCATGGCCCGGTCACGCTGCGCATCACCGAGGTCGAGGCTTACCGCTACCCGGACGACACGGCGAACCACTGCCGCTTCGGCCGGACCGCGCGCAACGCGCCCATGTGGGGCCCGCCCGGCCACGCGTACGTCTATCTCTGCTACGGCCTGCACCAGCTCTTGAATCTGGTCACCGATGACGACGGGCGCGGCGCCGCGGTGCTGGTGCGCGCGTGCGAGCCGGTCGCTGGCCTCGCCGAGATCCGCCGCCGGCGCGGCGACAAACAGGGGCCGATCCTGCTCACTGGACCTGGCAAGGTCGCGAGCGCGCTCGGCGTGGATACGAGCTTCAGCGGCCATCCGCTGTTCGTGCCGGGCGGGCTCGAGCTGCTCGACGCGCCGCCTGCCACGGAGCTCTTGGTCGGTCCACGCGTGGGCGTCGATTACGCGGAGCCTCGCCATCGCGACGCCCCGTGGCGTGTGGCGCTGGCCAGTAGCGCCTGGGTCAGCCAGCGCGCCACGTTGCGTCCTTGGACCGCGAGCCGCGCTGCCTTTTGCCTGGCGCAGCGCATCGCGCCGGGGGCTGCGCCC
>CAZYWR010000664.1:0-7820 GCA_964651185.1 uncultured Polyangiales bacterium | reverse complement strand
AGCCCGCAAGGCAGCGTGCAACAGGCCTGCCTCACCCAAGACGAGCTCGGCGACCGGGCGGTCAGCGCGTGTGTGATCGAGCTCGCCCGCCGTCTTCGCTTCGCTGCGCCCGAACCGAGCGGTGTGGTAGACGTCGTCTTCCCCCTGGCGCTCCGGCCCGGCCTCTCGGGCGGCCCGCGCGCCTTCTGCAATGCCTCCGATCATCCTTCGCTTCTGTGACTTTCTGCTTTGCTCGGCGCGGCCACTCCGGCGCTCCGAGCTGCCTTGCGCGCGCGCCTCGGCGCGTCCGCCTTAGGAGATGTCGATGCCGCAACCGGCCGCGGTTTCCCGCTTCCGACGCACGCTGACCTGGGTCTCGGTGCTCGCCCTGATGGGGCTGGTCTGCTTCCTCGATAGCCGCCTGCTCGCGACGCGCTTCGACCACGGTCAGTGGTTCGCAGGCGCGATCATGATCGCGGCCTTCGTGTGGCTCCATCGCAGCGCGCCCCCGCGCCTGCGCGCGCTCATGAAATACGGCGTGTTCATCGCCACGGCCGGCGAGGTGCTGTTTTCACTCGTGCTCGGCATGTACGACTACCGGCTCGCCAACGTCCCCGTCTACGTGCCGCCCGGGCATTCGATCTTGTACGCCGCCGTCTACTACTTCGTGCGCGAGCCGTTCGTCATGCGCCACCGCGCCTGGTTCGCCTCCCTCATGTTGCTCGTCAGCGTCGGCTACGCCGGCTTCTGGCTCGCCGCGCACCGCGACGTCTACGGCGCCCTCTGCACGCTGCTGTTCGTCGCGCTGATCGCGCGCAACGCCGAGTCGCGGCTGTTTTTCCTCGCGATGTTCCTGTTCGTGGGCTTTCTCGAGCAGGTCGGGACGCGCTTCGGCTGCTGGTACTGGCATGCGCACGCGTTCGATCGCTTCCGCTGGTTGCCGAGCGGGAACCCACCGAGCGGCATCAGCATCTTTTACTTCGGCTTCGACGTGCTCTGTCTGTTGGCTTACCTGCGGCGACGACCCGAGCTCCGCGCCCGCTATAGGCGCCGCAAGCTGCGGCTCGAAGCGCGCGCGCAGAGCGGAGCGCTCGCTTCTGCGTGATCCGATGCGGTCGCGATCGCGAGCGCCGAGGTGAAGCGCCGCGCTCGTGGAACGGCCGGCTTACACATTGGATGCTTCGGATAAGCAGGCCGTGTGCGCAGCTGCACCCTCGACGGCAGCATGCACCAGCAGTGGATCAAATTTCGCCAATCCTGGCGGTTTCCATTTCAGCCGCAGGGCTTTTCTACCTAACGGGGAAGAACTCCCTTGCGAAATCCGCTCGAAACTGGCGAGGGTAAGGCACCCGCGTGCGCAGGCCACGCGCCGCGCGCTCCTCAGCACCAGGTGCTCGGAGCGCTTTGCCAATTGGCTGGAGGTCGGTTCGACATGCTTAGGATGCAAACGAAGGGCGGGACGCTGTTGGCGGTGCTCGCGCTGCTGGGCGGGTGCGGGTCGTCGGGCGACGACACGGGCGCGAGTTCTTCGGACGTCGACGGTGACGATGACGACGCGCCGGCCAAAAAAGACTCGGGCACCGCAAACAAGGCAGACAAGAAAGACAGCGGCACGAGCGCTCGCTCCGATGCTGGCGGCAAGCAGGCCCTCGACGGCGGTGCGGCGGGTCCGAGCAGCAACGCCGGGAGCGTTCCTTGTGCGGTCGCGCAAGTGGTCGAGGCCAACTGTCAGACCTGTCACGGCGCGAAGCCCGCGGGCGGTGCGCCCTTCTCGCTGATCACGCTCGCCGACTTCCAGGCCACTGTGCCCGACGGCGCCGACCACGTCTACGAGGCGGCCTACGAGGCGGTGAACAAGAGCGGCCCCGGCGTCATGCCGCCCGCTTCGGTCGACCCACTCAGCACCGCAGACAAGAAGACCTTGAGCGATTGGCTCAAGGGCGGCGCAAAGGCCGGCGCGGCTTGCACGGGCGATGCAGGCACGAGCACCAAGGACGCGGGCAGCACGACGCCGATCACCGGAGGCAGCGGCGGTTCGCACATCGAGCCGGTTACCTACGATGATCCGGATCTGAAGTGTTACGAGTTCCGATCCTTCACCCAAGGCGCGCGCCAGCAGCCGTATTCGGTGCCGACCATCCCGGATTACTACGTCGGCTTCAGCTTCACGCCGCCCTGGAAGGGCACGCAGTACGTGCGCTCCTTCCGCAGCCTCATCGACAACACCGCGGTGCTCCACCACTGGCTATTCTTCCAACAGTCCACGCTCGACCCGGAGAGCGTCACGGAGAACGAGCTCGGTGCGCATCCCGACGGACAAATGCTCGCGGGCTGGGCCCCCGGCGGCACCGATCTCTACTTCGATCCGGACGTGGGGTTCGAGGTCCCTGGCGACGTCAGCTACCTGCTGGAGACGCATTACAACAACAAGACGGGGGTGCCCGCGCCCGATGCTTCGGGGGTGGAGCTGTGCGTCACGCCCACCAAGCCCGCGCACGTGGCTGCGCTCTCTTGGGTCGGCACCGATGCCATCGCGGGTACCGAGGCGACCGGCCACTGCGCGCCCGATACGACCGAGGACATCCACCTCATCCAAGCGCAGCCGCACATGCACACGAAGGGGCGCCACATGAAGGTGGAGCTACAGCGCAAGGGCGGCGGCACCGAGATCATCCACGACAAGGATTTCGACTTCAACTTCCAGCGCGGCTACATCGAGGACGTCATCATCCACCCAGGCGACGAGCTGTACACGACCTGCACGTACTCGGAGTTCGCGACCTTCGGCAAGAGCACCAACGACGAGATGTGTTACTTTTTCTCGATCTATTGGCCGAAGGGCGCGCTTCAGAGCCTCGGCACCGGCACGCTGATCCACGGCGTCAACAGCTGCATCGACATCTGAACGTGTGCTCGAGCCGGGCCCCCCGAGTTCGCGCGTCGGGCGAGACGTCCGCGCGTGATCGCGCCGCGGCGGACACGTGAGCGGCCGGTCGTTTCCGCCGCGAGCGGGGCGCCGCGGACGCGGTTTTGGTCTATGAACCTTCCCCGCATGCAGTTCGCGCCTCAGCCGACCGAACCGCCTCGCCACGAATCCGACGGCAAGTCGCGGTCGAGCGGGTCCCTCGCGCGGGCCCCGTGGGCAGCGCTGATCCTCGCGCGCGTCCTCGCGCGCGCTCGTGCGCTGCTCTCGTCGCCGCGCGCCCCAGCGCTGATCATCGCGGCTGGGCTGTTGTTGACGAGCGGCGCGCTCTCGCTCGGCCTGACGGCTGACGACTACTTCCACCTCGTGGGCGTGCGCCCCGCGCCGGGACTCAGCGACCTCGCGCGCCGCCCATGGGACCTGTTTGCCTTCGTGCCCGGCGATCCGCGTGCCACCGAGCGCTTGATGGACGCCGGCGTGTTTCCGTGGTGGTCCGATCCCGGAGTCAGGATCGCATTCTTCCGGCCGCTGTCGTCGCTCACGCATTGGCTCGACTACGCACTCTGGCCGTCGCTGCACGCGCTCATGCACCTGCACAGCATGCTCTGGTATGCGCTGCTGCTCGCGGTGCTCGCGCGCGTCTACCAGCGGCTGTGCGCCACGCCCGCGATCGCGGCGCTCGCGCTGGCGCTCTACGCGCTCGATGACGCGCGCGCATCCGCCGTGGGCTGGCTCGCCACACGCAACCTGCTCATCGCGCTCAGCTTCGCGCTGCTCGCCGTCTACTGGCACGATCGCGCGCGCAGCGAGCGCGACGCGAAGAGCCGCTGGCTCGCGCCGGCGGCCCTCGGTGTCGGCCTGCTCGCGGGGGAAGCGGCGGTCCAGGGCTTCGCGTACTTGGTCGCGTACGCCCTGTACCTCGACCGCGGTACGCTGCGCGCGCGGCTCGCGTCGCTCTTGCCTTACGTGGCGCTGTTGCTCGCCTGGCGCATCCCGTACTCGCTGTTCGGGTACGGCGCGCAAGACTCGGGGCTCTACTTCGATCCTGGCCGCGAACCGGGCCTGTTCCTGCAGGCGCTCGCGGTGCGACTCCCGGTGTTGCTGCTCGCGCAGTTCGCGCTGCCGTTCTCGGACTTGTGGGACGCTGTCCCGGCGTTCGCGCCCGGCGCGGAGCCCTGGTGGCTCGCCCTGGCCGCCGCGGTGCTGCTGGGCCTGGCGTGGCTCCTCGCGCCGCTCTGGCGCCGCGATCGACGCGTGCGCTTCTGGGGCCTCGGCGCGTTGCTCGCGGCGATCCCCGTGTGCTCGGGACCGCTCGATGATCGCCTGCTGGCGGGTCCCGGGATCGGCTGCGCCGCCCTGCTCGCCCAGCTGTTCGCGGCGTGGGCCGGCGCGCGCGAGCGTGATCACCGAGCCGCGCGTGCGGACTCCCACCCGCAGCGCGTCGAGCTGCGCGGGGCCGCGCAAAGCAGCGAAAGCGCGCATCCGCGCGTACGGGCGCTCGCCGTCGGCGGGCTCGCCCTGCTTCACCTCGCGTTCGCGCCGCTCTTGCTCCCGCTGCGCACGCTCGGCGTCGACGCGTTCGAGGTCCTGATGACGCGCGCGGACGCGAGCATCCCCAGCACCCCGGACATCGAGCGACAGACGCTGGTGGCGCTCAACCCGCCGGTCGACCTGTTCGCGATCTACTTCCCGCCGTATCGCGCGGGCCGCGGGATCCCACGTCCGGCGAAGCTGCGCTGGCTCGCGACCGGCATCAGCGCGCTCGAGGTCGAGCGCCTGGACGCGCGCACGTTGCGGCTGCGCCCGCAAGCCGGTTACCTCTCGAACTCCACGCAATGGATGTTGCGCAGCCCGCGTCGCCCGCTGCGCGAAGGCGAAGAAGTCGTGCTGAGCGACGCCACCTTCCAGGTCACCGAGCTCACCGCCGACCAGCGCCCCGCGGAGGTCCTCGTGCACTTTCGTGAGCCGCTCGAGAGCCCCACGCTGCGCTTCGTGCAATGGGGCAAGCGCGAGTACGTACCGTTCACGCCGCCGCGGGTGGGCGAAACGATGCGCGTGCCCGCGGTCGACATGGCCACCGCGCTGCTCGGCCCGAGCTAGCTGTTTTTGGGGCTGAGCACGCGCACGTCCCAAGCGCGCTTGCTCGTGTTGATCACGCGCGTGCTCTCGATGCTGTCGAACCTGCGCGCCAGCGTGCGCCAGGCCAAATTGGCCGGCAAACAATCGAACATCGAGACGACGAGAATCCCGCCGGGCCGCAATAATTGTTGATAGCGGGCCAATACGTCGCCGGGGCTCTTCAGGTAATAGGCGACCTCGTTGAAGACGATCGCATCGAAGCGGCTCTCGGTCGAAAACGTCTCTGCGGAGCCGAGCGCGAACTCGGCGCAGGCCGCGCCGAGGGAGCGCGCGCGCTCCAGCGCTTCGGCCGAGATATCGACGCCGAGATAGCGCTCCAGCGCAAAGCGCGAGGCGAGCTCGAGGAGGCGGCCCGACCCGCAGCCGACGTCGAGCAGCGCCACCGGACCAGGCAGACGCAGCAGATGACCAAGAATGATGGCGTAGCGGCTGAACTCGTCTTCCGAGTGCAAGGTCTCCCAATCGCCGCGCGCGTATTCGCGGTTCCAAATCGCACTGGAGTTCAGGCTCGGAAGGAGGGTGACGAGCGTCGAACGCAGCGTGGAGAGGCGCAATCCCCGAAACCGCAGGCTCATGGCGGTCCCCACAGTGCATCGGGTGCCGCGCCAACGTCAACTCGAGCCGCAGCGCTCGCTACGGACGAGATCGTGAAGCGCGCGCTGTCTGGAACTCTGTGGCGCATGTCACCGTGCGGCCGTGAGCTCGGGGGGCACACGCTCGACACTCACCTCGAGCGCCGTCAGACGCGCCATGCCCGACAGCGCCTCGAGCGAGGCCGGGCCGTCCGGCGAGAGCAGGTTGGCGTTGACCCCGCGCGTGCGCGAGGCGACTCGGAGTCCATCTGCTTCCGCGTGTCCCCAGCCGTGCGGAAGGGCGACGGTGCCGGGCATCAGCTCTTCGCTGAGCTTCACCGGCACGCGCACGGAACCCGTGCTCGTACGCACCTCGCAGAGATCGCCCGGCCCGAGCGCGCGCGCCGCCGCGTCGTGAGGGTGCATGTACAAGTAGTTCGTCGCGCGCGCGCCGCTCACGAACGCTTCGACGTTGTGCATCCACGAGTTGTGGCTGGTGCGCTCGCGCTTGCTGATCAGGCGCAAGCTGCCGCGCTGGGCGAGCTGCTCGGCGTGCTCGCGCTCGAGCGTGGCGGCGGCCGCGAGGAAGCGTTCGGGCGCGAGCCGCACCTTGCGATCTCGGGTGAGCACGCCTCGCTTCCAGAACGCGCCGCCCTCGTACTTGCGCAGCAAGAGCCCGTGCGGATGCGCGCGCAAGCGGCGCGGCGAGACGCCCTCCGATAGCCCGACGGCGGCGAACAACCACTCGGGCGTGTAACGCAACCAGCGCGGAAAGCGCGCCCCTTCATCCGTCGAGCGATCGAGCCACCACTGAAAGGCGCGCGAGCCCATGAGCGGCGCGCCGCAAGCGCGGCCCAGCTGCGCGAAGATCCACCACTCGTCGCGGCTCTCGCCGCGCGCCGGCACCAGCGCGGGCACGAGCTGCGCGTACCCGACCGGCTGATAGCCTCCCATGCCCATGGGGATGTCGGAGCGCTCCAGAAACGACGTCGCCGGCAGCACGTAGTGCGCGAGGTTGCCGGTCTCGTTGCGGAACAGGTCGATCGACACCAAGAGCTCGAGCGCGCCGAGCGCTTGGCGCATGCGCGCGCTGTTGGGGCAGCTCAGGATCGGATTGCCCGCGCTGACGAACAGCGCCCGCAGCTGCCCCGGGCCTTCCGTGAAGATCTCGTCCGGCAGCACGCCAGCCGGAAACGAGTCGAGCACCGAGCGATGGTGGCCGACGCGCGAATACGTGTGGCGGATGCGATCGCCGTACGGGCTCAGCCGCGCCGCGCGGATGCTCTGGGGCGTGACCAGCATGCCGCCCGCGCGATCGAGGTTTCCGCTCACCAGCGTGATCGCGTGCAGCAGCCAGAGACAGAGTGTGCCGTGAGGTCCTTGGTTCACGCCCGTGCCGGCGAACAGCACGGCGCCGTCGGCCGCGCAGTGGCTCTCCGCGAGCTCACGCAGCCGACGCGCGTCGATCCCGGTCACGTCCGCAACGCGCTCGGGTGGAAAGGCGCGCACCAGCTCTCGCAGCTGCGCGAGACCCGTCACGCGCCCGGCGAGCTTCGCCGAGAGCGTGCAGCGCTCGAGCGCGACGTGCGCAAACGCCAAGAAAAAGAACACGTCGCTGCCCGGACGGATGAAGATCTGCTCGCCGAGCTGCTGCGCCGACTCGGTTCGGCGCGGGTTGACGAACACCACGCGCCCGCCGCTGCGCTCCACGGCTTTCAGCCGCTCCACGAGCCGCGGCGCGTTCACGAACGTCAGCTGCGAGACCGCCGGGTTCGTGCCCACGAGCACGATAGAGCGCGCGCGATCGATGTCCGGAATGGGCTGCAAGAACGGCGACCCGAACATCTCCTCGGCAGCCACGAACTTATTGTTGCAGTCTTGGGAGCCCGACGTGTAGAGCTGGCGCGTCTTCAAGCCCGTCATGAAGGCGCTCGCCGCCAAAATGTGCGGGGTGCTCAGCGCGGACGGGTTGCCGACGTACAGCCCGACGCTGTCGTCGCCGTGCTGGCTGCGCAGCGCGCGTACCTTCGCGCCGATCTCCGACAGCGCCTGCGCCCAGGAGATCGGCGTGAAGCGCGCGCCCACGCGCTTGAGCGGCGTCAGCACGCGGTCGGGCGAGTGGTGCACCTCGTGGTAGCGCACGCCCTTCACGCAGGCGAAGCCGCGGCTCAGCACGTGCTCCGGATCGGGGGCGAGCCCGAGCACGC
>CAZYWR010000663.1:0-3656 GCA_964651185.1 uncultured Polyangiales bacterium | reverse complement strand
GTGGCCGCGCCCACGACGAGCATGCGCCGGCGTGCGCTGCGCCCCTCGGCGGCGGCCGCCACGCCGCCGCTCGGCTGCGCCGCGCTTTCGCCTCCGTGCGCGCTGCCGCCCGCGCCCGAGAACGCGCGGAAATCGACCGCTCCGGGCGCCGTGACCGTGTCGACCGAGTCGCCGGGCCGCCGCGTGGCGAACGGCACCAACGCGCGCGCGAACTGCTCGAGATCGATGAAGCGTTTGTCGCGCGGACGCGAAAGCGCCTTCAGCACCGCGCTGTCGAGCGCCGGCGGCAACTCCGGCCGCAGCAAGCGCATAGGCGCCGCTTCTTTGGTGCCGATCTTCAAGATCACTTCGCCGAGGCTCGAGCCATCGAACGGGTAGTGTCCGGTCAGACCGCGATAGAGCAGCACGCCGAACGCGTAGACGTCCGTGCGCGCGTCGATCAGATTGGAGCCGTCGACCTGCTCGAGCGCCATGTAGTGCGGCGTACCGACGAGCGCGCCGGTGCGCGTGAGCGACGAATTGGGGACGGCGCTCGCGCCGATCGTCTTGGAGACCCCGAAGTCGACGACCTTGGGGACGATCTGACCGTCCGACTCGCTGAGGATGATGTTCTCGGGCTTGAGATCGCGGTGGATCACGCCCGCCTGATGGGCCGCGTGCACGCCGCGCATCGCGGGCACGAGCAGCGCGATGAGCTCGCTCGGCTCGAGGCGCCCGCGCTCCGCCATCACCTGCGACAGCGGCTTCCCGCGCAGGTACTCCATGACCAAGAACAGACCACCCTCATGCTCCCCGACGTCGTAGATGTCGACGACGTTCGGATGGTCGATGCTGGAGGCGATCTGCGCTTCGCGCAGCAGGCGCTCGCGCGTGGACGAACCCGCGTGCTCGGGCAAGAGCCACTTGATCGCCACGCGTTTGCCAGTCAAGACGTTGCGCGCGGCAAACACCGCGCCCATGCCGCCCTGACCGACCACGCTCTCGACGCGATACTTCCCAGCGATCTCAGTGCCGACGACGGGAAGTCCGGTCCCCTCTGCGGGCATCCCTTCCATGGCTCACCCTGCTCGATTGTAACAACGCAGTCTCGCGCGGAGCGAGTACCGTTCGCTCGCGACACAGCACTTTCTGGGAGCAGCAGCACGCTTCCTGAACAGGATACGCGTAGGCGCAAGTTCGGCTTCCTACGCACGCCTACGCGCGCACACGCGCGCCGTCGCGACAAGCGCCGTTGCAGTGCGACCTTCTATCTGCGCGCCCACACGCGCTACGCACCACACGCGCTACGCGCCACACGCGCCTCTGCGCGTAGCCAGGCCCCGAGCGAGCACCTGCACCCGCGAGCGCGCGCTCAGAGAAGTCGCGACGCGACGCTATTGGACGAGGCCGAGCGCCTTCGCGTCCCGCAACACCTGATCTGCATGCACGCCGGGATCGACATCGTCGTAGGCCTTCTTGACGTGGCCTGCGCTATCGATGAGGAAGCTGACGCGCTCGTCGACCGTACCGAGAAAGCGGCCGACGCCGAACGCGTTGGACCAGGTGTGCTCAGGATCGGAGATGAGCGGAAACGGGAGCTCATGCTCCTCGGCGAACTTGCGATGGCGCTCCGCGCTATCGGTCGACACGCCGACCACGCGCAGACCGGCCGTCTGGTACTTCTGCCAAGCATCGCGGAACGCGCAGGCCTCCTTGGTGCAGCCGGGCGTGCCGTCCTTCGGATAGAAGTAGAGCAGCGTGGGTGGGGCACCGCGCAGCGACACGTTCTGTCCGTTCTGGTCGAGGCGCGCGAGCGCCGGCACCTCGGAGCCCGCGGGGAGCAGCCCAGAGCGGCCCGCGCGCACTTGCGAGCCCCCGCACGCGGCGATCAGCGCGCAAGCGGCCATGGCGAACAGCATTCGAGATGAGGGGGAGAGTCGCACGCGGGTGACCATAGCATCAGCGCTCCCGCGGGAACTCGATGATGCCGCCGTAACGCGTCGGACCGCGCGTGCCTCGCAGCCGGTTGAGCCCGCTCTTGAGGTGCGCATAGGCCGCGAAGAAGCCCGACACGAGCAGTTTGTCGCGTAGGGAGAGCGGACGGCGCGCGCAAATGTACTTGGGGTCCCTCTGGCCCGCGTCGAGGACCTCTACGAACCCGACGACCGGCACCACCCCGCGCGCACCGCGCGCGAGCCGCGCTCCCAGGACGAGCGCGTCGAGCCGATCGCCGTCGCCCGAAAGCGTCCCAGGCACGCTGCCGTAATTGAACGGACACGGAAGCGGTGAGACGTAGTCGACCCGCCCATCGTCGTCGCGCTTGATGAAGGACCCGCGCGGCACGTCGATCATCACTTCGAGCTCGCGCACATCGCCGTCAAGCTCTGGCCAACCTGCGCGCGTCACGGCCGGCATGTAGCGCTATAGCTCAAGGGATGCTCACGTTTTTCTTCATCGTGCACGCACTCTGGGTGGCGCTCCACGCCTACGTGGGCCTTCGTTTGATCGCCCCGCTGCAAATCGGACGCGTCGCGCGCGGCTTCCTCTACTTCGCGATCGCGTTGCTGGCGGGCGTGAGCCCGCTCGTGCTGTTCGCGGACATGATGCTCGAGCCACCCTACAGCCAGATCTTCCGCTGGTGTGCCTGGACGTACATCGGCGCGTTTTCGGTGTTGTTGGCCTTGGTGGCCGTGCGCGATCTCGTGCTCGCCGCGCTCCGCGCGGTCGACTGGCTACGGCGGCGAAGGGGTCGCGCGCCGCTTCTGCCGAGCTCGCCGGAACGCCGCCGGTTCCTGCTCAAGGCCAGCGGCGGTGCCGCGGCGGGTCTGAGCGCGACGATCAGCGCTTGGGGCCTGCGCGCTGCGCGCCGGGCGCCGGAGCTGGTCGAAGTCGAGGTGCCGCTTCCCGGCCTTCCACGCGAGTTCGACGGCTATCACATCGTGCAGCTCTCGGACATGCACGTGGGCGAGACCATCGACAAAGATTTCATTCTGCCGATCATCGAGACCGTCACGTCACTCTCGCCCGACCTGCTCGTTCTCACGGGTGACTTGGTGGACGGTTCGGTCGACAGGCTGCGCGCAGACATCTCGCCGCTCGGCTATCTGCGCGCGCGCGACGGCATGCTGTGCGTGACCGGCAATCACGAGTACTACTCCGGCGCGGAAGCCTGGTGCGCCCACTATCGCGAGCTCGGGCTCACGGTGCTGATCAACGAGCACGTGCTCATCCAGCGCGGCGCAGGGCGGCTCTTGGTCGCAGGGGTGACCGACCTGCGCGAAGGCAAGAGCGTCCCCGGCCACGCCTCCGATCCGCGCCGCGCGCTCGCCGGCGCACCCGCGCACGACCTGCGCATCCTGCTCGCGCACAATCCACGCAGCGCTTACGAGGCGGCCACGCACGGCTTCAAGCTCCAGCTCTCCGGCCATACCCACGGCGGACAATACTTCCCGTGGAACCTCGTGATCGATCTGCTGCAGCCGCTCGGTCGCGGCGGCCTGGGTAAGATCGAGGGCATGTGGGTTTACGTGAACCGCGGCACCTGCTACTGGGGCCCACCCAACCGCGCGGGCGTGCCGGCCGAGATCACGTCGCTGCGCCTGCGCCGCGCCTGAGGGCTCGCCTCTCCCCGAGGGCACGATCCTTGACCTCGTTGACGACGAGAGCGACGACCTGGA
>CAZYWR010000662.1:0-1763 GCA_964651185.1 uncultured Polyangiales bacterium | reverse complement strand
CCTTCGGCCCCAGCTCGTCGGCGCGCTTCCATGCCTTTACCCGATCGTCCGCACCGAGAAGTAGACGTGCCGTTTGCTTCGGCGACAACGTGCCTGAGGTGAGGTGCGTTTCTGCCCACGCCCAGCCGTCGATTCGGAATCGCTGGTCGAGATACCCGGATCCGAGTTGAAGATCGGTGTTGTCGTCGGAGTCGAGAAGACGGAGAAACTCCTCTTCGTGCCGTGTCACGCCTGCCTGAGCAAGCGCAACGCCAAATCGCCAAGCGAGTTCGCGGGCTCGCGCAAACTGCAGAAGCTGCGGCCACTCAAGCTCGTCGGCCAGTTCGCGTGCGACCCGTGCACGAAGCTCGCTGAGCGCGCGGTTGTAGTCGTCGAAGTTGTCGTGGCGCTGAATCTCGGGGATGTCGGGTAGCTCATTCTCGAAGAGCCACGCGCTACGGCCAGGAAGCTGTTCGGGTTCAAAGAGTTGTGCGGTGTCCTCGACGCGGGTGATCTCCACCTCGGGCAGCGCCCACTTTGCGTCCACGAATTCTCGATGGCGAGCTGCGAGGGCGCGAAGCGCCTCCCAGACCTTAGTTCGCTCTACCGGAGCGACGTCATCGAGGGTCGCAAACTCCTTAAGTCCGGCAAGCCCGCGCTCACGGAGGTGCGGCGAAAGGTCGTCCAGTTTCTCGATCACCTGAAGCCAGCGCGGAGCGCTCGCCCCGGCATCGGTGAATAGCCGCTCAGAGACGGCACCGACGAACGCCCAATAGTCGGAGCGGAGGACAGGCATTTCGGTCGGCTTCCAATCGCGGAAGCGTGGTGCGTGCATATGCGTTGCGAAACCGTGCATGTCAGGCAACAGCTCCAGCATGAGCGGCCACGCGGTCGCTGGATGCCGCTCGCGCAACGCATCCAGAACGTCCAGACGCCGTTCCGGTGCCACACTGCTCTGAGGGAACCACGGTCGGAAGATCGAAAGGAGACTCGCGTTGGGGCGGTTCGAGTATCTCCCGCCCGGATCGATCTCGGCGAGCCGGGCGAGAAGATCCACGGCCATGCCGAAGTGCGCCGGTGACCAAGAGCACGTCTCGAGCGCCCATAGAAGGCTGGTGTGCGGCGCGTCTACATAGAGAGCGCTGCCGTTCTGATCCATGAAGATGCGCTTGAGCACGGGCGATTCGCCTGACAGTCCGGCGCTCACGGCTTCGAGAAACTCGCTCGGCGCGGCTTCGGCGATGTCGGTGAGCACGTCTTGCAATGACGCCCACCGGTTGCCGGTCGCGTCGGCATTCGCTCCCTTGAGCAACTTGCGAGCGAAGTATCCCGCCCACTCGCGGCCAGTGAGGGATGAGCCTGCGATCGTCGCCTCGCCTTGTGCGCCCAAGAGAGCGAGCGCCGTCGCCATTCCGGATCGCAGTGCGCCAGAGTGCTGACGAACCTTTCCCTTAACACCCGCTAGCCATCGCTCGTCTTGCGGCAGGTCGAAGCGAGGATCAGTTTCGCCAAGCACCCGGAATACGATCGGTTCGAATGCCTCTAGGTCGTCGCTCCTGAGTTCGGGCGCCAGCAACAACCACGCATCGACGTGAGAGACGAGTGCGAGCGACGCGTCAAGTCGCGTGAGGACCGGATCCTCCTGCGCCAGGAGCATCGCGAAGTCTTCGCGCAGCTCGTCGTAGTTGATCCCGACAAGATCGGCGACGGCCTGGCGGTCTTCGTCGCGATCTTCGTTCCACCAACCGAGTAGCAGGAGCCGTCGGAGAAGCTTCGAGGCAGGC
>CAZYWR010000661.1:0-5050 GCA_964651185.1 uncultured Polyangiales bacterium | reverse complement strand
CGACCGAGCTCGCCCGTATCGAACAGAGACACGCTACGCGCCGCGGAACGTCCCTCGATGAGAGCTCTCCAGAACGCCTGACGGCCGAGCCCGAGCGAGCTGACGACCCCCATGCCGGTTACGAACACACGGCGTGTCATCGGGCTGCCTGATGTAACTCAGCCAGTTCGCTGGTGCCAGCCGCGGTCCTATTCGCGCTTTCGCTGTGCATTCCGCTCCTGAAAGAAGTGACCGACATGCGCCGAGCCGCGCAGGGCAAAGGCCGTTCCAACCACGCACATAGCGATGCATGCGCCAGGCACGCGTGCTAGCGCAGCCCGCATGCAAGCCCACGCGAGCACCCTAGTCGAGGCGCTGTCCCGGCTGCCGAGAGGCGCCGCACGGGGCTTTCGATTCGTCGGCGCAGACGGCCTGGAACGTTACTTCCCCTACGAGGAGCTCGAGGCCGAGGCATTCCGCAGGGCCGGACTGCTCGCCCAGCGCGGCGTCGCCAAGGGCGACCGGATCGCGCTGGTGATCCCCGAAGGACACGAGTTCGTGCTGAGCTTCCTCGGCGCCGTCGTGTGCGGTGCCGTGCCGGTCCCGATCTTTCCACGCGCGACCTTCAAAGCAGCGAGCGATTATACGGACACGGTGGCGCATATCGCGGAAGCCAGCGAGAGCCGGCTCATCCTGGCGATGACCGCCAACCGCGCCCTGGTCGAGCCGGTCGCCGCGCGCATGCACGCCGCCGGCGAACAGCGCAGCGCGCGGAGCCCGAGCATCGCACTCGTCGAAGAGCTGTTCGCGCCGGAGCGCGCCCCGTCGAGCTTTCGCCCACCTCCGCTCACGCCCGACGATCTGTGCTTTCTCCAGTTCACATCGGGCAGTACCTCGCGCCCCAAAGGCGTGATGGTCAGCCACGGCAACCTGATCGCCAACGCCACCGCGTTCCTCGGACCGCACGGGCTCGATCGGCGCGAGGACGACCTGGGCGTCAGCTGGCTCCCGCTGTTTCACGACATGGGTCTGATCGGTTTCATCCTGGGGCCGCTGATCGTCGATATCCCCGTGGTGATCCTGCCGACCGCGAGCTTCGCGCGCGGGCCCAAGATCTGGCTCGAGACCATCGCCAAGCACCGCGGCACGATCACCTATGCTCCCAACTTCGCCTACGCCCTCGCCACCAAACGGCTGAAGCCGAAGGACGTCAGCGCGCTCGATCTCTCGTGCCTGCGGGTCGCGGGCTGCGGCGCGGAGCCGATCCAGGCCGAGACCCTGCGCGCCTTCGCCCACGCGCTCGCCCCCGCCGGCTTTCGCGCCAGCGCGCTCCTGCCCAGCTACGGCATGGCGGAAGCGACGCTCGCGATCACGTTTCATGAGCTTGGCGAGCCGCTGCGGGTCGATCGCGTCGACGCGGCGGCCATGCGCGGGGGCGCCGCAGTGCCCGCAGGCGCGGGCCCCGCGCTCGAGATCGTGAGCTGCGGCCGGACGTTTCCGGCGCACGAGTTGCGCATCGTCGACGAAAAGGGTGCAGCTTTGCCCGAACGCAAGGTCGGCGAGATCGTGGTGCGCGGACCGAGCGTAGCGCGCGGCTACTACCAAAATCCGGAAGCCAACGCAGAGGCCTTCCCCAGCGACGGTTTCCTGCACACGGGCGACCTCGGGTACGTGGCGGATGGCGACCTGTATGTATGCGGCCGGAGCAAGGATCTCATCATCGTACGCGGCGCGAAC
This sequence comes from uncultured Polyangiales bacterium, assembly GCA_964651185.1. Lineage (GTDB taxonomy): Bacteria > Myxococcota_A > Polyangia > Polyangiales > DASUME01 > DASUME01. Next base: position 3,334 of record CAZYWR010000661.1, on the reverse strand, counting down.
TACCACCCGCAGGACCTCGAGTGGGCCGTTTCGGAACTCGAAGGTGTGCGCCGTGGCAACGTAGTTGCTTTCAGTACACAGCTCGCAGGCGAGGAGCGCTTGATTCTCGCGGTCGAATGCAGCTCCACGGAAGCCGCCGCCGTAAAGGCGCGCGCAGCTGCGCGCATCAATGAGGCATTCGGTCTCGCGCCCCACGAAATCGTTGCAGTAACGCTGGGCAGCTTGCCGAAGACATCCAGCGGGAAGGTGCAGCGCAAGAAGACGCGTGACCTGTATCTGGGTGGACAGCTCGAACAGCACTAACGAATTCGACCCAAAACGGTCAGACGCCCTCTTGAGCACGGATCTTGAAGGAAGCTTGGTGAGAGTTCTTGCCGCGCCCCATAACGGGCTCGCCAAGTCTTTGCCTTGCCTAAGACTCCGCGCCCTTCGATGTGCGTTTCCTATCGGAGAACACGAAGCCATGCACAAGCCACAAACACTCCTGCAGCTCTTTCGCGACCTCGCGGGCGAGATCGCGGAACGTGACTTCAGCTTCGTCCAGGAAGATCAAGCGATCGCCGAGCTCGGCATCGACTCCCTGGCCATGCTGGAGCTAGTGGGTACCTTGGAGCGGCAGTTGAGCGTACGGGTACCAGACGAGAAGCTGGTCGGACTCGGCACCGTCCGCGAGCTGCTCGAGCTCGTCGAGGGCGGGCTGACCAAGGCTGCGTAGTGCGTCTTCCGCGAGCTGCGCCATGAGCGACCCAAACCTGAAAGAAAAGCTGCGCGCGATCGTCGCCGAGGTGAGTGAGGTCGACGAAATCCCCGACGAGACGCCGTTTTCCGAGCTCGGCATCGATTCGATGATGGCCATCGAGATCGTGGCCGAGGTCGAGCGTCAGTACAAAGTCAGCGTGCCCGAAGAAGAGCTCAAGTCCCTGACCAACTTCCGATCGGTCTACGACCTCTTCTCCACGCGCATCGCCTGAACCTTCGAGCACTCCTCCATCCGTTCGCTGCTCGCGAGGGGCGCCCCTATCACACAGGGGCGCCTCGGCATCCGTGCGCGAATCGTGTCAGAGGAGCTGTAAAAATCCGCACGCACGTGCCGCGACTGGTATCGTGTATGGACCCGCCACGCTGTCGCGCGCGGGCGTCGAAGGCGTAGGAAACCATGTTGCACAACGCGTCGGGTGCCGCGCTCACGGGCGGGCACCTTCCGGCCGCGCACCGCTACCGAGGGCAGCGCGCCTATGTGGCCGGTCTGTTACAGGTGCTCGGACGGCTGGTCGCCGCCGTGTCGGCGGCCGATCCTGTGATTCGCAAAGAGCTCACGCCCTTTCCGCCCGGCTACACAGTCGGCTTCTCGGTGCTCGGCGAGCGCGTCGGCTTGCGGCTCGCCTACCGGCAGGGCCGGCTCGTGCTGTCGCGCGCCAAGCGCAAGCCCGACATCGAGGTCGTGTTCAAACACATCTCGCACGCCTTCGCGGTGTTCACCTTCCAGGAGATCACGCCGGTGGCGTTCGCCCACGACCGCATGCTGACACATGGCGATGTGGCGCTGACTATGCGCTTCGTGCGCTGCCTCGAGCGTGCCCAAGCCCTGCTCATGCCGCGCGCGCTCGCAGCCTATGCGCTCAAGTCGTCCCCGCGCATCGGCGCGGCCGAAAAACTCCGCGTGGCCGCGCGCTCCACGGCGAACCTGGTACGCGACCTTTGGACGGGGGCCAAGGATGACTGATCGCTATTTCGAGTTCTTCTGTCCGGTCAAGATCGTCGCAGGCACGCTCGCGCTAGAGCACGTTCCCTTCGAGCTGCACGTGCGCGGGGCGCAGCGGCCGCTGATTATCACCGACCGCGGGGTGCGCGATGCGCGGTTGATCGAGATCGCGCAGGCGGCGTTCGAGAGCGGCGGCGTGGACGCGAAGCTGGTGTTCGACGACGTTCCGCAAGATTCGTCCACGGAAGCGGTCGCGGACATCGCGCGGCTCTACCGGGCGCGCGACTGCGACGCGCTGATCGCGATCGGCGGCGGCTCCGTGATCGACACGGCCAAGGCGGCCAACATCCTGGTTTCGGAAGGCGGCGAGGACCTGCGTGTCTACGCTGGAACCAACGTGCTCAAGCGCCGGCTGAAGCCGCTCTTCGTGCTGCCGACGACCAGCGGCACCGGCTCGGAGGTTACGAACACGTCGGTCGTCAAGGATGGCAAGAGCGGCGTGAAGCTGCCGTTCATCTCGCAGTATCTTCTGCCTGACGTCGCCGTCCTCGATCCACGTCTGACCGTGCGCCTGCCGCCGTTCTTCACGGCCGCGACGGCCATGGACGCCATGACGCACGCGGTCGAGGCGTTCATCTGCTTGGGCAAGAATCCGATCAGCGACGCGTACGCGCTCGGGGCCATCCAGAAGATCGCTGAAAACGTCGTGGCCGTGCTCGAAGCGCCGAACGACCGCGAGCGCCGGCTCGAGCTCGCGCTCGGTGCGACCATGGCAGGCATCGCTTTCTCCAATTCGATGGTGGGCCTCGTCCACGCGCTCGGTCATTCCGTGGGAGCGCTCGCGCACGTGCCGCATGGCGTATGCATGAGCGTGCTGCTGCCGTACGTGCTCGAATACAATCTGGACGCCCGCAAAGAGGCGATCGGCGAGCTGCTCTTGCCGCTCTCGGGGGCGGATACCTATGCGCGCGTCCCCGCGCCCGAGCGCGCGCGCGCTGCGATCGCCAAGCTGCGGGTGCTGCGCGACGCTCTCTGGACCCATGCCCAGCTGCCGCGAACTCTGAGCGAGACCGGCCGTGTGACCCACGACCAACTGCCGCGCATCGCGCGCATGGCTCTCGACGACGGCGCCTTGATCATGAATCCGGTCGACGTCCGCTACGAAGACGCCCTCACGATTCTGCAGCGCGCGTTCTAGTCATCGCGTCATCGGGGAGTCAGCCGTCGAGCGAGCGCTGGACGGCATCCGCGAGTGCGCCGATGAACGCGGGATGAGAGCCGAGCGTGGCGGCGCGCTCGAGCGTCAGGCCGAGTGTGCGCGCGCGCTGCTGCGCTTCGATATCGAGGTCGTAGAGCACCTCGACGTGATCGCAGACGAAGCCGATGGGCGCGATCACCACGTCTCGCCGGCCCTTCGCCGCCTCTTGTTCGAGCGCGTCCAGGATGTCCGGTTCGAGCCAGCGTTCGCGCGGGCTCCCGCTCCGACTTTGATAGACGAGCCGATACTCGCTGCGACCGAGTCTTTCTGCCACCCGCTGCGCGGTCTCCTCCAGCTGCGCTACATACGGTGAGTCGGCAGCCATCGCGACCGGGATGCTGTGCGCCGAGAACAAGAGCGCCGCCTGCTCGCGC
>CAZYWR010000660.1:0-2041 GCA_964651185.1 uncultured Polyangiales bacterium | reverse complement strand
TGGCCGGTGACGATGCGCCCAAAGTCCAGCGCTGCGTCCGCGTCGCTGGCGGCGAGCAGCGCCTGCAGCCAGCGCGCCGTCTCGTCTAACAGGCGCGCGCGGGCCGCGCTCGGCACGTCCTTGCGCAGGCGCTGCCCCACGTCGCGCTCGCGCAGCAGCCACCCCAGGGTGGCCGAGGTCTCGTCGCGCAGCGCATGGCCGAGCATCGTGCGCCGCACCGTGTGCGCGTCGAGCAAGCCGTCGAGCAAGACCTGTTCTCCCTCGGGCAGCTGCTCGCGCAGCGCGCGCTCGAGATCGGACCCAGTGATGCGGCCGCGCGCGAGCAGCTCGCGATAGCGCTGCTCGCGCAGGTAGGGTTCGGCGCCGTACACCTGGCGCGCGCGCAGCACCGCTTCGTGAAAAGGTAGATGCTGGAATGCGTGCAGCGTGTTGTGGTGGATGAACACGCGCAGCGGCGCTTGATCGGGGAGCAGATGACCGGCGTGATCGAGCGCTCGGCGCACCGCCGCGCGCGCTCTTTCTGGCTCGAACGCGCCAGCCTGGCCGCGTTCGACCTGCTCTGTGTCCATCGCCCCTCCCTTGTGCGCCGTCGCCAGCGGACCGGAGGGGATTTACCATGCGCACGAGCGGGCGGCGCGATCCCTTCAGGGAATCGCCGCGGACCTACACCTTCTTGAGTGCAACGCGCAAGGCCGGGGCCTCGTTCGGCGCTGAGCGCGCGACGGGCGTCCTGCGCATTTGCGCGTCCCGCGTTTGGAGCCGTAAGGCACGCGCGATTTTCGCGATGAATCGCACGAACGCGCGATCGCGGGAAGCTTTCACAACACGCGTCTGCGTGGCTGCTCGTCGGGTCGGCCCCTCAACCTAGACCGGGAGGAGCCGCCAGCTTTCGCTTCTACGTGCTCAGTAGCGACGACCGCCGCCGCCGCCGCCGAAGCCGCCGCCGCTGCGACGACCGCCGCCATCGCCGCCGAAACCACCACGGCCGCCGCCGCCGCCGCCGCCACCGAAGCCGCCACGGCGGCCACCACCGCCGCCGCCGCCGGCCGGACGCTCTTCAGCCTCGTTGACGCGCAGCGCACGCCCGTCGAGGGTGGCGCCGTCCATCTGTGAGATGGCGTTCGCCGCCGCCTCGGAGCTGCCCATCGTCACGAAGCCAAAGCCGCGCGAACGGCCGGTCTCGCGGTCGCTCACGATGTGCACGTCCGTGACCTCACCGACCTCGCTGAAGCATTCGCGCAGGGTCTCCGCGCTGGTGTTGAACGAAAGATTCCCTACGTAGAGTCGATTCCCCATTGCCTGTCTCTTCTCGTCTGCGGCCCGCAAAACTTCAACCCGTCCCTAGATCGCCGCGTCTCTCAGAGGGAGTGCGCGGAGAGCTACCTCCGCATCCCCACGTCACAGCGCCGATTCACGGATAAGGTCGCATCTCGAGGTCGCCGCGCGCCATTTTCGCGCGCGAGCCGAGAGAGCGGTCGTCTCAGTGCAGGGGTGCCTTCTCGTGAGCTCATCCACTATGGATGGAACGCCGGTAGGGCGCAAGCGGGCGCGCAGGGTGCCGGGACGGGAGCTCACAACCGGCTTTGCGCGATCAGCTTCTGGCACAGCTGCTCGAGGTACTGCACCAAACCGAAGAAGCTGGCGAACTCCGGGTTCTGGGTCTGGCCGTGGTGAAAGCGGTAGTAGATCTGCTGCACGATGACAGCCAAACGGAACACCCCGTAGACCTCGTAGAAATCGAAGTTGTCGACGCGAAAGCCCGTCTTCTCCGCGTAATACGCGATCACCTCGGCGCGCTTGAGCATCCCGGGGAGGTGCGTCGGCTGGCGGCGCGTGAGCTGGCGGAAGGGGTCGTCGTCGGCCTGCACCCAGTAGGCGAGCGAGTTGCCGAGATCCATCAGCGGGTCGCCCAAGGTCGCCATTTCCCAGTCGAGCACGCCGATCACGCGCATGGGATCGGCGGGATCGAGCACCACGTTGTCGAAGCGGAAGTCGTTGTGGATGACGCGGATCGCGACCTCGCGGGCGGGCCGCTTCGCCG
>CAZYWR010000659.1:0-1642 GCA_964651185.1 uncultured Polyangiales bacterium | reverse complement strand
GGCGAGCGTGAGCGCGACCGCCAACACGTGAGAGCTACCCCTTTTCCACACCCCGATGAATGACAAATGCCGAACTCCCGGTCGCCCCCGTCAGGACTGGGCATCAGTGCACGCAACATGCCGGCGAAGAGCTCGCGCTTTCCTTGAAAAGCGCGAGCAGGCCGGAGCGGCCGCGGGCCACATGTAGCAAAAAGGGGCCGCGAGCTTTGGTTCGCGCGCTGCGCCAGGTGCCCGCGCGCACGCGGTATGGAAGAGAGCGGAGACCGCTGCTACGGTCCGTAGCTGTGCGGATCGGGGGAGATGACCACGCGCCGCCGTCGCAAAGCGCGCGCGCGCCTCGCGAGCGGGCAGTGATCGGGCTGCGCAACGGCTGCGGACGCCGCGGGCGATCATGAAGCTCGCGCGCAAGCTCACGCTGGCGATCATGGCGCTGGTCGTGGCCATGCTCGTGCTCAACGCGGTCGAGCGCGTGAGCCGCGAGCGGGATACGACTCGCGCCGACGTTCGCCGCGATCACCGCGCGCTCGGCCACGCGCTGCAAGTGCTGGTGCACGAGAGCTTTCGCGAGGACGGAGAGCAGCGCGCGCTCTCGTTGGTCGAGGCCGCCAACCAACGGGAGAGCACCGTACAGATCGTCTGGCGCTGGCTCCCGCCGGGCGCGAAGGTCGGCGCGCTCGGAGACGAACAGCGCGCGCTGCTCCGGCGGGGGGAAGACGCGGAGGTGGTCGCGCCGTACCGGGGCATACCCTGGCTCTTTTCTTACTATCCGGTGCGTTGGGAGGGCAAGCTCGGGGCGATCGAGGTGGGCGAGTCGCTCGGATCTGAGCATGAGAGCATTCGCGCGATCATCCTGCGCACGCTGCTTTCGACCGTCGTGCTCGCCGTGCTGGTCGCGCTCCTGACCAACGCGCTCGGAGTCTGGTTGGTGGGACGGCCGATCGCGCAGCTGATGGCCAAGGCGCGGCGGGTGGGCGCCGGCGACCTGAGCGGACCGCTCGAGCTTTCCCAGCACGATGAGCTGGGCGACCTGGCGCAGGAGATGAACGCGATGTGCGAACGGCTCGATCGAGAGTCGCGCGCACGGCAGCACGCGCTCGAACAGCTGCGCCACGCCGAGCGGCTCGCGACCGTGGGCCGCCTCGCCGCCGGCATCGCGCACGAGCTCGGTACGCCGCTGAACGTCGTGAGCATCGAGGCGAAGCGCATCGCCGTGGGACGTGCGGTCGGGAGCGCGGCCTGCGAGGGGGCGGGCGCGATCGCGGAGCAAGCCCAGCGGATGGCGGAGATCATCCGCCAGCTGCTCGACTTCGCGCGCCGGCGCACGCTGCGGCCCACGCGCGTCGAGCTCGGCGAGCTGGCGCGCGAGACGCTCTCGCTCGTCAGCGCGTGGGCGGCCCGCCATCGCGTCGCGCTCGTGCACCGTGAGCTCGCGCAGGCGCACGTCGAGGCCGACGCGGGACAGCTTCAGCAGGTGCTCACGAACCTGGTGGTCAACGGCATCCAGGCCGCGCCGCAGGGAGGCGAGGTGCGCGTGGAAACGGGGAGAGAGCCGGGCGCCGACGCGTGCGCCGCGTTCGCGCGCGTGATCGACTGCGGAGCCGGCATCGCACCGGAGGTCTTACCGCGCATCTTCGAGCCGTTC
>CAZYWR010000658.1:0-4518 GCA_964651185.1 uncultured Polyangiales bacterium | reverse complement strand
TCGAGGTCGCCCATGCCGACGGCGGGCTGTCGCTGCCGCTCGTGCTGCGCGAGCTCGCGCGCCGCGACGTGGTGCGGCTCTTGGTCGAGGGCGGCCCCAGCGTGCACGGCGCGCTGCTGGATCAGGGGCTCGCCGATCACGTGGCGGTGTTCCTGGCGCCGCGCCTGCTCAACGATCCGGGTGGACTGCCGCTCGCGATCGGGCGCCCGCGCGCGCGCATGGCCGACGCGCTCGCGCTGCAGGCGGTCAGCACGCGGCGCTTCGGCGAAGATCTGCTCGTGGAAGGCACCCTCCGCGCAGCGGGCTAAATGAGCGGCGAACGTCGAGCGTTCAGGGCTGCTCATGGACGGGCTGGCGCGCGCGCCGGAGACCGCGTCCATGGTGAGGCTCGATGAGAGTTCGAGAATCGAGAGCTCTCATGGAGCGCGCGCAATCCGGCGATGCGCGCGCGCCGGCCTCGGGTACGCTTGCGTGGCCGGCGGCTCTGCCGCCCGAGGAGTGCCGAACGTGGGAACGGAAGCCATTCGCAAAATAGAGCGCGCGATCGAGGAGATCCGCGGCGGCCGCATGGTGATCCTGGTCGACGACGAAGACCGGGAAAACGAGGGCGATCTCGTCATGGCCGCCGATCGCGCGACGCCCGAGGCGATCAACTTCATGGCCAAGCATGGCCGGGGCCTTATCTGCTTGACCCTGACAGAAACGCGCGTGCGTCAGCTCGGGCTGGCGATGATGGTGGATCAGAACACCTCGCCGCGCACCACTGCGTTCACCGTCTCCATCGAGGCGCGTCACGGCGTGAGCACCGGCATCAGCGCCGCCGATCGCGCGCACACCATTCGCACGGCCGTGCACCCCGAGGCGAAGGCACACGACATCGTGAGCCCGGGGCACGTGTTCCCGTTGCGCAGCGTGCCGGGCGGCGTGCTGCGCAGGGCGGGGCACACCGAAGGCTCGATCGATCTGGCGCGGCTCGCCGGCTTGTCTCCGGCTGCGGTCATCTGCGAGGTGATGAACGACGACGGCACGATGGCGCGCCGGCCCGACTTGGAGGTGTTCGCGAAGGAGCACGGCCTCGAGCTGTGCACGATCGCGGACCTCATCCAATACCGGCTCCAGCGCGAGCGCTTGGTCGGGTGCACGTCGCAGGGTGAGCTGAAGCTGGCCAGCGGGAAGACCTGGAAGGCGTACGCGTTCGGGGCCGAGGGCGAGTCGCGCGATCTGCTCGCGCTGGTGCTGGGCGAGGTGGACCGAACACCGACGCTGCTGCGGGTACACACGGGCAGCATCTTGGGCGACGTGTTCGGGGTGCGCGCGGGTAGCCGGGTATTGGCGAGCGAGGCGGTGGCGCGCATCGAGCAGGAGGGCCGCGGGGTGCTGCTGTTCCTGCCCCCGCGCGCCAAGGCGCGCGACGACCTGGCCTTTCACCTCGGCCACGAGGTGCGCGCGCCCATGGACACGGGGGAGGTCTTGCGCGAGTTCGGTCTGGGCGCGCAGGTGTTGGTAGAGCTGGGGCTCGGTAAGCTGCGCCTCCTTACCAATCGGCCGCGTAAGATCGCCGGACTCGAAGGCTACGGTCTGGAAGTGGTCGAGCAGATTCTGTTCGCGGAGAGCGATCAGCGCGAGCCATGATTCATCCGCGGCGTGGCATCGAGATCGCCTCGGCGCTCGCTCACGACGGACGTGTTCCCCTCGAGAATGCCGGCGTTCCATATCAGTAAGACTGAGCGCGGTGCGCATCGTGGCAAGAAGCCGCCTCGGCAATGCACTGCCCGGCGTATGCACCCAAGTCACCGTAAGTCCGTCCGAGGACCTTCTGACTACTCACGCGCCGGCCGGTAGCTTACGATCGTCAGCGCTGCGCGGAGTGGATGGGAGCGGACGCAGACCATCGTCGACTAGCCGCCCGAGCACCAGCGTTTACTTGCGGGCCGAGCGCGCGGAGCCATGTCGGACCGCGATCGAACACAGGCGATGCAGACGGTGCACGCGGAGACACAGCCGAACGCGAACGAGCAGACGCAGGTCGCGCTGGTGAGCGCGGAGCCCGTGTTATGTGCGGGGTTGGCCGAGCTCATGCGCAGCGTTTCGGACTTGCATTGGGCAGGTTGCGCCGGGGATGCGCGAGCCGCTTTCGAGCTGATCGAACATGCGAAGCCGGCGGTCGCTTTGATGGACGTGCCGCTGCCCGGCATGGATGGCATCTGCGCCACGCGCGAGCTGCGCTGGCGTATGCCGAGCACACGCGTGCTGATGTTCAGCCGCCTGCGGGAGCTCGACGTGGCGCTAGCGCTCGAGGCGGGCGCATGGGGCTTCGCGCTCAAAACCGATCCCTTCGAAGCCCTCCTCGACGGCGTGCGCTGCGTGGCGCGCGGCGAACGCTATCTCGCGCCGGTCCTGCGGCGCCATCCGCTGTTCGGTGCGCAGGCTGCGCGCCGGCGGCTACGCCACCCGGTCGACCAAGTGGGGGTGCTCGCGTCGCTGTCTCCGCGCGAGCTCGAGCTCGCAAAGCTGCTGGCGCGCGGTTGGAACGCACAACGCGTGGCCACGGAGGTGTGCCTGTCGCCCAAAACGGTGTGCACACATCGCGCCCGCATCTATCGCAAGCTCGGATGCCACTCGATCGCCGAGCTCGTACGGTTGGCCGCCCTTAGCGGACTCTTGGACCGCGATACGTAAGGCCCGCCGCGGCGGAATTATTGGGAACTAGCGGCTCGCAGGTGCACGCACCGACGCGCCCGCAGGTGAAATTGACAGGCTATGTGCGATAGCGATCATAATGATGCAGTGCGCAACGCAAATTCCTGAACAATGTCCGCATCGTGACGCGTGACGCCGATATCGTGATGTTTCAATGCGTAGATGTGCCGAACACCTGCGTGAGCGCGAGCGCGGGGGAGGCATCGCTTCGCGGGTTGAGACGAATTCAAGGCAGTGAGGATGCCTTTGCGGGCGTCGTGGACAACGTGGGAGTGGGGGCTCGCCGTCGCGTAGGGCTTGAACATGCCAAGGGTAATGAAACGCGTGAAGCTACGGGAGTCGCGCGCGCTGCGCCGAGAGAAGGCGTTCGGCGCACGGTGCCGAGACCGAAGCGCGATCTTGGCGCACGCCACGCAGCTCGTCATCGCGTGCTGTCTGCTCCGCTCGGGCAGGTCCGCGTGTGCCACCGTCGTCGCAGTGGGGATTGCGCCGCTTCGTTGTCAGCGAGCGCAAATGGAAAGTCACGGAGGCGAAGGGCGGGTGGTTCGCCCTTACGGCCTGCGAGGCTTCCTGTCTGACGAGTATGAGGGGACGACCGCAGCGACGCGTACGTGCAGCGGCAGCGACGTCGTCGATCCTCATACGCGTGCGCCTCCGATCGCGATCACGGCCCATGCGGCGCGGCGCGGACGAAAGCGAACACAGCTGGAAGCGCGCTCTGCCAGTGCGATCGCGGGCGACAGTGCGCGGTTCGGCGCGTGAAGCCCGAGAACCATTCCTCAAATCTTAGTTCGCGAGTTCTCCTGCCTTGCGCGGACCTGCACGCCGATGCGCCCACGCCAGATCGGATTTGTCACCGCAGCGAAGAGGGCGCGGCACAAACGCGCCCGCTCGCGCCCCGTACGTGCCAAGCCGCTCGCGCGCTCTTGCTGGCGCTCTTTCGTTGCGGACGACGCAGCCGAGGCGCGGCGGCGCTGGCGGACGTGCGCACGTGTTGCCGCAGCAGCACGCATGCCTTTCGAGGCAGACGGCGCGAAGCTTACTCATGAGCACGTTTCGGTGGTCAACCGGACAAGAGCTGGCGGACATGTGATCGGTCGTGACCAATACGAATGTAGGACGAACGGAAGAAAATGGTCGGTGTCTTGTGTTCTGGCCGATTTGCGGTTGCGCGTACGCAGTGCACAGGTAAGTCAGTTAACCGCGTCTGCGGAACATGAAGTGAGGGTGTGGTGGGTCTTTCCTTCTGAGCTTGCTGGGGGACGCTTCGAAGGTTCGGCGCAGGCCGAAGCGCGCGACGGCGCAGCACGCGAAAACGTCAGGCTCGAGTCTCTTCGAGGCGATGGAGCCGCGGGCAGGCAGAGCGGACCTGTATTCATGAGTCGACGTACCAATCAAGGGAGGCGGTCTGAACAGTCCACCCGAGCCCACACGCTTCGTCGTTGTCAGTCGGCTGCTGTCGGCACGCGGCCGCGCTGCGTAGGTTCGGATCTACACGAGGAAAGCGGAGCCGAAAGAGGTGTGGTGCTGACAGAGCATGTCCCTGAATGCCACTTGAAATCGGCCGGAGATGAGCCGGTGGGAAGCGGAGGAGCATATGTTCACGCAAAGCGCAGTAGAGAGCAGCAGCGCAATGGAGACCACGACCAACGGGCTTCTCTCGGCGCTTCCTGTCGAGGTATGGCGGGAGCTGCAGCCACGCCTGCAACGAGTGCCGTTACCGTGCGGGCGTATCATCTACGAGCTTGGAGCGCTGATCGAGCACGTCTACTTCATCGAGAGCGGGGTCGTCTCGATGCGGTTCAAGATGCGTGACGA
>CAZYWR010000657.1:0-6310 GCA_964651185.1 uncultured Polyangiales bacterium | reverse complement strand
ATGAGGCTTCGATCCGCGACAGCAAGCGCTTCGCCGCCGACCTGCACGACGCCTTGGTGCGCGACCTCGAGCGCTACGCAGCACGGCCCCCAAGCGGCCTCTCCCCGCCCAACGTGACGCCCTGAACGATACGGCATGCCGCACGCGTGCGGACCGCCGTCGTGCGCTGGTGGTGTGCCTGCTCACGCGCCCCCGCGCGCTCGTCGTTGCACCTGCGCTCCAGTGGCGCCATAGCGAATGGTGCACCGTGGCGGAGGTCTGCACTCGCGGCTGGCCTCTCGCCTTTGCAGCGCGCGCCGCAGCGACGGGAGCATCCATGTTACGCGCAAGCAAAGCATCGCCTGAAGTCGCCGACTTCAGCGTTTGGCTGACGGACCGCAATCCACACGAACCTGAGTTCTGCCAGGCGGTCCAGGAGGCCGCCGCGGACGTGCTGCCCTTTCTCGAAGATCATCCTGAGTATCGTGAAGCGGACATCCTGCCACGTCTGACGGAGCCGGATCGCATCATCATCTTTCGCGTGGTCTGGGAGGACGATCTCGGCCGCATACGCGTCAACCGCGGCTATCGCGTTCAGCACAGCAACGCTGTCGGCCCTTACAAAGGAGGGATCCGCTTTCATCCGGAAGTGAACCTGAGCGTGTTGAAGTTCCTGGCCTTCGAGCAGACTTTGAAGAACAGCCTGACAGGCTTGCCGCTCGGCGGCGGCAAAGGCGGCGCCGACTTCGACCCCAAAGAGAGGTCGCGTGGGGAGGTCATGCGCTTCTGCCAGAGCTACATGACCGAGCTCTATCGGCACATCGGACCTTATACCGATGTCCCAGCCGGCGACATAGGGGTCGGGACGCGTGAGGTGAGCTTTCTGTTTGGCCAGTACAAGCGCCTCTCCAATCAGTTCACAGGAGCGCTAACCGGCAAGGGACTCGCGTTCGGGGGCAGTGAGATCCGCATAGAGGCCACTGGGTACGGCTGCGTGTACATGATGGAGGACATGCTCCAGCGCCGGCAAGACGGGATCGAAGGGAAGACCGCCCTCCTCTCGGGCGCCGGCAACGTGGCCTTGCACGTCGCCGAAAAGCTCCTGGAGCTGGGAGGCAGGCCGGTGACCCTGTCGGACTCGTCCGGCTTCATCTACGATCCCGCCGGCATCACGCGAGAGAAGCTCGCGTGGGTGAAGCAGCTCAAGCAAGATCGCTCGAATCGCATCTCGGCGTACGCGGCGGAGTTCGGCGCCTCGTTTCATCGGGATCAGCGCCCCTGGAGGGTGTCGGGCCAACTCGCCTTTCCGTGCGCGACCCAGAACGAGCTGTCGGAGCAGGATGCTCGCGACCTGATCGCAAACGGCTGCATCGGCCTCGCCGAGGGCGCCAACATGCCTTGTGAGCAAGGTGCCATCGATCGCTTCCTTGCCTCACCAGTCCTGTTCGCGCCAAGCAAGGCCGCGAACGCAGGCGGCGTCGCCGTGTCCGCGCTGGAGATGACGCAGAACAGCATGCGGCTCTCTTGGAGCCGTGACGAGCTGAACCGGCAGCTGCGCACCATCATGCGCGACATCCACGACCGATGCGTGGAATACGGCGCCGCAGCAGGTGGCACCGTGAACTACTCGAAGGGTGCGAACATCGCCGGTTTCGTCAAAGTCGCGGACGCCCTGCTCGCGTATGGCACGATGTGATGCAGAGGATGCGACGGTCGCTCGTAGGTCCGTCCGTCTGCGCACGCGAGCAAGCCGCGGCGGGCGCCTGGTCGCGGGAACCGCGGATGCATCCAGCGGCGAGCGGCCTGTGGCGTCCGGCCTGAGAACAAAAGCCGACGCCGCGTGTTGCGCGAGCTATGAAGCCCTGAGGAGGGATGCTGGCCGTATGAGACCCCTGACGCACGACATCGTTATGACCAAGTTCGACCACAACCGCCTGCGAGGTTTGCTGCGTGTCCTGCGTGATCGCTCTGACGTCAACCCATGGAACCTCGACGCACTCGAGCTCGAGCTGTCGCGCGCGGAAGTGGTGTCCCCGGATTCCGTTCCTTCGGACGTCGTGACGATGAACTCGCGCGCGGTGCTGCGCGACCTCGACACGGGCGACCTGCTCTCCGTGGCTTTGGTGTTTCCGAACGCGTACGGCTGCGAGGGCAACGCCGTGCCGGTGCTTTCGCCGATGGGGCTCGCGCTGCTCGGATGTCGAGTCGGGCACGTGCTGGCGTGGGACACGGCCGAAGGAACGCGCCGCCTGCTCGTCGACCGAGTCGAGTATCAGCCAGAGGCTGCGGGGAACTTCTTTCTGTAGGTGCCTACTTCCCCGGCCCGGCGTCGAGCGTCAGCGGTCGCGGTTGACGCGGCTCATGACCGGGCCCATCTGGCCCTGGTATTTGCTGCCGCGTGCGACGCCGTAGGGGCGTTCGGCGGGGCTGGTCATGGCGTGGAAGACGATTTGGCTGATCCGTGAGCCGGGGTAGAGCAGCACGGCGCAGCGGCCTAGGTTCGCGAGCTCGAGCGTGATCTGGCCTTCGAACCCCGGGTCGATGAAGCCGGCGGTGGCGTGCACGACGACCGCGAGCCGGCCGTAGCTCGAGCGGCCCTCCACGCGCGCCACCAGATCGTGCGGGATGCGCACGCGTTCGATGGTGGAGCCGAGCGCGAACTCGCCGGGATGGAGCACGAATGGTTCGCCCGGCGCGATCTGAACGCCGCTCGTGTAGCTCTCGAGCGTCTCGGGCGAGCGCGGGTCGATGACCGGCACGTGGGGCAGCTTGTACACGACGAAGCGCGCGTCGAGCCGCAGGTCGACGCTGGCCGGCTGCACCTGAAGCTCGGGGTCGTCGAGCGGATCGATGACCAAGTCGCCGCGCTCGAGGCGTGCTCGGATCTCGCGATCGGACAGGATCATGACGACCTCACGAGCGCCCGCCCAGGCGCCGGCTCAGACCGTTTGGCCAGCGGCGCGCAGGTCGCGCACGACCGCTTCGATGCCGCGCTTGTCGATTTGGCGCATGGCCGCGACCGACAGGCGGAGCTTCACCCAGCGGCTCTCGCTGCCGAGCCAGAAGCGCTTCTCCTGCAGGTTGGGCAAGGTGAATTTGATCTTCTTGTGGTTGGAGTGGGACACCTTGTGGCCGCGTAGGGCGCGCTTTCCCGTGACTTGGCACACCTTCGACATGATCGTCTCCAAACGCTGGCACGCCCGACCCGGCGAGCGAGGGGGAGCGTTGTGTCCCTGAACCGGTCTTTCGTCAAGCCGACCGCTCGTCGTCGCGGGTCGCGCGCAAGGAACTCACGACCCCCACCACCACCGCGACCACGATGATCGCGAGCGAGAGCGCGATCGGGATGTTCACGACGCTGTGCAGCGTCATCTTGATCCCGACGAACGCCAAGATGAACGCGAGCGCGTATTTGAGGTGCTGGAAGCGGTCCATCATCGCGGCGATCACGAAGTAGAGCGAGCGCAGCCCCAAGATCGCGAACACGTTCGAGGTGAAGACGACGAATGGATCGGTCGAGACGGTGAGCACCGCCGGCACGGAATCGAGGGCGAACACGACGTCGGCGCCCTCCACGCTCAACAACGCGACCGTCAGCGACGTGGCATGGAGCCGACCGTCGATGTGCCTGAAGAAGTGGCCGGTCGGAACCTGCTCGCGATTCACTGGTACGAGCAGCCCGATCAGCCGTTCGAGCAGCGAGCGCGGGTCGCGTACGTCATCCCCATCCCGCTCGGGCCGCAGCTGCAACAGCCCCTGAAAGATCAGGTACGCTCCGAACAGGTACATCACCCACTGGAAGTTGTTGACCAGCCAAACGCCGCCCAGGATCATGCCCGCGCGCATCATCACCGCGCCCAAGATGCCCCAGAACAGCACGCGGTGCTGGAGCGGGCTGGGGACGCGGTAGCTCTGAAAGATCAGCACCATCACGAACAGATTGTCGACGCTCAGGGACTTCTCGAGCACGAAGGCCGTGAGGTAGGCGAGCACGGCGTCGGCGCCGCTGTAGCGGATGATGTGCGGGCCGGCCTCTCCGTAGAGCTGATGTTCGTAGATGAAGTAGACGAGCAGCGAGAACAGCAAGCTCAGCGAGATCCAACCAGCCGACCACGCCAAGGCTTCGCGTACCGAAGGCGTATGCGCGCGACGGTTCAGGACTCCCAAATCCAACGCCAGCAGCGCGAGCACCAGGGCGAGGAAGCCGAGCCAGAACCAGATCATTGCAGATCGTACGCACCTAGCGTACGCGGCCGGAACCGGCAAGAACCGCGGGTGACAGGGTGCACCGGTTCGAGGTCCGGCTCGGCGGGCGTTACGGACGGCGGACGCGCCCGGGGCTCAGCACGCTGCCTGGCTGCCTCGCAGTGAGATTACGCCGTGCGCGAGCAGCCGCTCCGCGAGCGCCGGAGAGTGGGTTTTGCGGAAGCGTTCGTACAGCGCGAGCACGTCGTCCGGCGTGCCCAGCGCCGTGGCCTCTCGCACGTCGTCGAGCACCTCCGCGTAGGTGCGAAAGTGCGACGATAAATCTAGGAACACCTCGGCGCGCGAGCGCTCGGCGCGCTCTCGGCTCGCGCCCGCGAGCTGGCCGGCCGAGCGATAGGCGCGGCTGCCGACCTCGCTCACGTAGTCGCGTGAGATGCCTCGGCGCGCCAGGTGCGCCTCGAACAAGCCGGAGATCGAGAGGGCTTGGTCGCCCACGCAGCGCAACCGGGAGAGCCGCTCGCCGGTCTGCGCTTCGCCCTGGTCGAGCTCCGCGCTGAGCTCGACCAGGGAACGCGAGAGCGCCGCGGTGTCGTGTCCCAAGGTCGCGAGCAAGCCCACCAGGTAAAAAGCGGTCGAGCTCGGCGCGTCCACGCGGCGGTTGGCGAGGGCATGGGAGAGCGTCTCGTGAAAGTATGCCTGCAGATCGACGTGACACTCGATCTGCGCGCCTTCGCGCTCGCGCGTGGCGTGCGCGTCATCCTCGCGCACGCCAGCGCTCGCGCCGGCGTGCGAGGGCTTCGGGGGTGCAACGGAACTACCCATATTAATTCGCTACCATGCCGCGTGGGATTTGCGGCATTGAGAAGGCGCTTTGTTGGCACTCCTGAGAAATGAGTGCCAAGCGCGCCACGCGCGCATCGCGGCGGTTACATCGCTGCAATCAAACGCGCGAATTGGGGGGCACTTCTCGCGCTCGCGCCGGGCAAACGTGAGGCAGAGCGCGTTCTCGCGAGCGGACGCAAGCGCACTTACGCGCAGGCGTCCAGCGGCTTGCGGCTATTTGGCGCGTTGCTTCTTCGCTGACTCGAGCGCGCTCAGCACGCGTGGCGAGGTGCGCACCGAGTCGAGCTCGAGATCGGGCTGCTTCTCGAGCGCGCGCGCGAACGCGCCGATCGCCAGGTCTTCGCGCCCGAGCGCGACGTAGGCGGTGGCCAGCTCGCGCTCGATGCTGATCTCCTGATTGCCGGTGAGCTGGCCGCGCCCGAGCAGCTGGTTGCCGAGCGCCGTGGCCTCGACGAAGCGCCCGCTGAGCACGTGGTCGCGCAGCTTCGGGATGTCGCGCGTCACCTCCGCTTGCAGGCGCTGCAAGTCGCCGCCGCTGGGCCCGGCGGCCTGCTCGATGCGCTCGCGCGCCGCGGGCGCGAGCGTGAGATCGAACAGCGGCACCAGCACGAGCTGACCGCGTGCGATCTTCGCCCGCCCGCCGTTGAACGCGCGCAAGAGCCGGAGCTCGTCGCGCCCGCGGTAGTACGACGCGGCCAAGCTCGCGAACGACTCGCCGGCGCGCACCACATGGCGAAGCGGGTAGGGAATCAAGAGCTGCGCGCCCTCTTCGGGCGGCGCGTTGGCGCGGGCGTTGTTCGCCTTGAGCAGCGCCAGCGCGCGGTTCGGGTCGCCGTAGTAGCGCTCCGCGATGGCGCGCCACGACTCACCTTGCGCGACGCGATGATAGCGCACCGTCGGGATGACCAAGCGCATGCCTTCGATCAGCTCGACGGGTTCGGGGAGGCCGTTTTCGGCGATCAGCACCGCGTCCCGGCGCGGATTGCCGTAGTAGCTCTGCGCGATCGAAGCCAAGCTCTCCCCGGCGCGCACGATGTGCACGTAGGCCTGCTCCTGTGCGCTCGCGGGCGCGCACAGCGACGAAAGGGCGAGCCAGAGGACGAGCGCCGCGCTGGAGATCGTGTGCCTCATCGCATGCTGCGGCTCGCTTTGGGCAGCGAGCCCTCCGTGCTGGGCTCGCGCGCCGCGCGCGCCTCCAGCCGCACCTCCACGCGCTCGAGCTGCCCGCGCTCGATTCGCACCTCGCGCGTGGTCGGCTGGTAGTGAGGGTGCACGAACTTCA
>CAZYWR010000656.1:0-3022 GCA_964651185.1 uncultured Polyangiales bacterium | reverse complement strand
CTCCGAACAAGATCGGCGTGTGGAGCTGGCGCTGAAAGACGATGTCGCCCACGTTCTTGATGCGCTCCGGCAAGAACCAGCCGAACGCCGACTCGGGCCACACCAACAGGTCGAGCTTGTACTTCCGCTCGAGCTCGATGCTCTGCTCGATATGGCGCCGCAGACCTTCGTTCGGATCGTCGCGCTTCTGCATCAACCCCATGTTGGTCTGCACGAGGCCGACGCGGATCTTGGGCGCGACCGCCGCGCGCTGGTCGACTTCGTGGATGCGGTACGCGCCGTAGAGCAGGTTCGCGGCCCAGAGCGCGGCGACGATCGAGACGGCGCGGCGATCGACGTGGCGGTTGCGGTACGCGAGCGACAGCTCATACACGCCGACGTTGGCGGCGGTGAGCAGGCCGGTGAGGAGCAGCGGTCCTCCCAGATCCGCGCTCTGGATCGCCAGCGGCGTGTTGTGCAGGCTGGCCCCGAAGTAGTGCTGGAAGAGCTCGGGGAAGAGCCATTCCGCCGAGCAGATAGCGCTGGTCGCGGCGAGCAGGTTCCCGGCGCCGAGCGCGCGTGCCTTGCGATAGAGCCAGGCGAACACGGCGAGCGCGAGCCCTTGGTATGCCCACAGGATCGACGCGAGCAGCACGCACCAGACGTACGAAAAGCCGGAGAAGCTGCGCAGCGTACTCGCCACCCAGTAGTAACCACCGACGTTCATCACCAGGCCGAACACGAAGCCGATCCCGAGCACCTGGCGCAAGCGAAGCGGCACCGTCTCGCGCGTGGGATCGAGCGCCCACAGCACGGGCACGAACGCGACGTACGCGACTGGCCAGATGCCGAAGCCCGCGAAACCGATGAAGTAGAGCGCGCCGGAGAGCGCCGCCAATCCGTAGCGAAGCATGCGGCTCGAGCCTAGCACCCGAGGTTGAGGAGCTCTTTGGCCGCGTGTTCGGCGCGAGGGTTTGTGCTGCGCGCCACGCGCACGCCATTCCTCGCTAGGCGCGTCGCGAGCGCTCTCGTAGAGTGAGGTCGTGCGTAAATCGGTCGTCCCTGCGGCGTTTGCGGTTGCCGGGTGCTTTTCCAACGAGAGCGAGCCGCCGCCTGCGTTCGAGGAGCTCACCTACCAAACCGCCATGGAGGGGGGATCGTGCGATGTAGAGCACATCACCTACCACGTGCGCGGCGCGGTTGTCGAGGACGGGGAAAAGAGCGCAGCGCGCCCGAGCACGTTGCGCGTGACCGTCGCCGAGGCGAGCTCGGTCGTCGAGTGCGGCGAGGATCTGATGAAGATCGCCACGCCGGGCGCGGAGCTCGCGAGCATGGCTTTCGACGCGTCGAGCGCGTCGTTTGCGCTCGACGTGCCGGGCGCGGTGATCGGCGGTCATCGGCCGTCGATCTGGGTCGAGGCGTTGCTCGATGAGAACGACAACGGCGAGTGCGACGACGGCGAGTTGGTCGGTGCGGTCGAACTCGACGCGGTCGACCTCGACGGCTTCGAGATCGACCTGTCGCGCAGCGACGGCTGTCCGACCCGCAGTTAAGCGTAATAGACGCGCGCTGCGAGGGCGCTTCGAACGAGCTGGTTAGTTTGCCGCGAGTAAGCCCGCGAGGATGCGGCGGAGCTCGAACGGATCCGGGAGGCGGAAGCGGGCGCGCGTGGTGCCCGGGCCGACGCGGATCGAGATCGCGTCTTCGGGCAGCGCCGCGAACATGTCCTCATCGGTGCGGTCGTCGCCCGCCGCGAACAGCAGGGTACCGGGCGGCGCGCTCTCGAGCACGCGACCGACCACCGTGCCCTTGTGCACGCCGCGCAGCCGCACTTCGAGGACCTTGTTGCCTTCGAGCAATTCGGCGTTCGGCCCGCGCGGGTTGTTGAGCTCGGCGCGCAGCGCGCGCAGGCGCGCCGACGCCACGTGCGGGTCGGCCCCG
Organism: uncultured Polyangiales bacterium; assembly: GCA_964651185.1. GTDB lineage: Bacteria > Myxococcota_A > Polyangia > Polyangiales > DASUME01 > DASUME01. The sequence goes on along the minus strand of CAZYWR010000656.1, from coordinate 1,102 downwards.
CGGTAGTGAAACGCCACCGACGCCGACTTCTGCTCTACGAACGTGCCGGGCGCGCGGAACGCGTGGCGCTTCATGATCTCATAGATGCGCCTCAAGAAATCGGGCGGCACTTCGGACACCTGGGACCAGCGCCCCGAGGCGTCGCGCGACCAAAAGCCGTGCTCGATGTGGAGCGACACCGAGAGCCCGCCCAGCCACTCCTCGAGCGAAGTGCGCGAGCGGCCAGACACGATGTGCACGTCGGTGTCCGGCCAGCGCACGAGCCGTTGCAAGAGCTCGAGCAGCGCCTTGTCGGGTGCGGCCAGATCCGGCAGCGGCGCCAGCGGGACGAGCGTGCCGTCGTAGTCGAACAAAAAGGTGCGATGGCGCGCCTCGCGTACGCGGCCGAGCGCGCGCTCGAGCTCGCCGGCGGGCGTGACCGCGCTCTTCGGCACCGGGACCGTGCCGGCGAGATCTTCGAGGAATGCGCGCGCCCATTCTTGCACTGGGTTGGCTTTGAGCGCGCTGCGCAGGCGATTCATGCGCACGCGCTGCTCGGCGGTCGACATCACGAGCGCGCGCCGCAAGGTGTTGGCCATCGCGGCGATGTCGTAGGGATTGACGATCAGCGCGGCGTCGAGCTCAGAGGCCGCGCCCGCGAACTCGCTCAATACGAGCACGCCCTCTGCGTCGACGCGCGCGGCCACGTACTCCTTCGCGACGAGATTCATGCCGTCGCGCAGCGGCGTCACCATCAGCACGTCCGCGGAGCGGTAGAGCGCGAGCAGCTCGTCCGGGCCCACGCTGCGGTAGAGCGATTGAATGGGGCTGCCGGTGGGCGAACCGTGCTGCGAATTGATACGGCCGACGAGCTCGTTCACTTGGCTGCGCAGCTCGGCGTACGAGTCGACCTTCTCGCGGGTCGGCACCGCGATCTGGATCATGTGCACTTTGCTCTTGAGCTGCGGTTCGCGCTCGAGCAGGCGATCCAACGCCAGCAGCCGCCGCGGCACGCCCTTCGTGTAATCGAGGCGGTCGACGCCGAGCACGGTCTTCTTGCCTTCGGTGCCCTCACGCAGCTGCGCCACCAGGCGGTCGACCTCGGGCGAAGTGCGCTCGAACT
>CAZYWR010000655.1:0-4635 GCA_964651185.1 uncultured Polyangiales bacterium | reverse complement strand
ACACCTACAAACAAACACAAACGCGCGAAGTTGGCGCCCACCGGCGCGCGGCGATCGATCAGGTGCGCATCGGTTGCGAAGGCACGCGCAAGAGCGGCGCGCTCGCCGCCCGTGGCGTACGCGCGCGCACGGCGCGGTAGGTCGCCCACAGTGCGAGCAGCGCGAGGCCCCCTGGCAAGATCACCGCAAAGACCCAGATCGCGATCCGAATGGCACGGCCGTGAAACACAATGCTGTCTTCCAAAGCAAGTTCCAAACCAGCACGCCAGTCCTGGGATAGCTCACGAATCGGACACTTTGCGCGGGCTCTTCCGTGGGCAAACGCGCGCATGCTTTTCCGCGCGCTCTGACATCCGTGTCTGCCTACCCACGCGCGCGTGCCGCGCCGCCACAGGTTGAGGCGCGCTTGAAGGTATGCGAGCTCGCCGTTATGGTCCGCGCGTGAATCCTTCTTTGAAGCGCACGGCCCTCTACGACGCGCATCGCGCGCTCTCCGCCCGCATCGTTCCCTTCGCTGGCTGGGAGATGCCGATCCAGTACGCGGGCATCGTCGAGGAGCATCGCGCCGTCCGCGAGCGGGCCGGCCTGTTCGATGTCTCCCACATGGGTGAGCTCCGGCTACGCGGTCCGGCAGCCGGACAGGTGGTCGATGGGCTGGTCACGAACGACGCGGGCGCGCTGCCAGCCGGCAAGGCGCTGTACACCTGCTGCTGCAACGAAGCCGGTACCATTCTCGACGACCTGATCGTCTACCGGCTCGCGGCGGACGACCTGCTGGTCGTGTGCAACGCCAGCAATCTCGAGAAGATGAGCACCCACTTCGCGGAGGCCTCCCAAGGCCGGTGCGAGTTCGAGGACGAGAGCGCGGCCACTTCGCTCATCGCGCTGCAGGGACCGCGCGCCGTCGAGGTGTTGCGCGGCGCCCAAGCGAGCCCGGAACTACTCGCGCTCCCGCGCTTCGGCGTCGCGCGCGGAAAGGTGGGCTCGGTCGCGGTGCTCGCCGCCCGCACTGGCTACACCGGTGAGGACGGCTTCGAGCTGTTCGTCGGAAACGCCGAGGCGCCCGCGCTCTGGGCGCGTCTGCTCGAGGCGGGCGCGGCGCACGGGATCCAAGCGATCGGCCTGGGCGCCCGCGACACGCTGCGGCTCGAGGCGGCGCTGCGCCTCTATGGCAATGATATCGACGAGACCACAGATCCCTGGGAGGCCGGGCTGGGCTGGACCGTCAAGCTCGCCGGACGCGCGTTCGTAGGGAGCCGGGCCTTGCGCGAGCGAAAGGAGCGCGGCAGCGCGCGCAAGCTGGTCGGCCTGGAGATGGTGGGCCGCGGCATCGCCCGCCACGGCTACGAGGTGGTGAATCAGGCCGCCAGTGGCCAGGTCATTGGCCAGGTCACGAGCGGTTCCCCTTCGCCCACCCTGGGCAAGAACATCGCGCTCGCGTACGTCCCGACCGAGCGCGCCGCGCTCGGCACGCAGCTGTTCGTCGACGTGCGCGGCAAGGCCATCGAAGCGCGCGTGGTCGCGCTGCCCTTTTACCGCCGCGCGCAGTGAGCCGGACGAGGCGGCGAGTTGCTCGCGCGCGCAAGCGCGCGCTAAATGATGGGTCGCATTCGAGGAATGTGGTTCGGAACCCGTCACGTTGCGGGGTGGCGCTTCGTGCGCCGGGGCGCCCCCGTCGGTGGGTAGGCTAGATGGGGAGTTCCCGAATCGATAACTCCCAAACTCCCATCTAGGACAGGTTGGTCGCGCGCGGAAGCACGCGCCTGGACGAGAGAGAGTCATGAGCGAAATCCCCAAAGAGCTCCGCTACACCAAAGATCACGAGTGGGCGCGCAAGAGCGGCGAGCTGATCGAGGTCGGCGTCACCCAGCACGCCGTCGACCAGCTCGGTGACGTCACCTTGGTCGACCTGCCGGAGATCGGCATCTTGGTCGACGCGCGCGGCCGCTTCGGCGATATCGAGTCCGTGAAGACGGTGAGCGAGCTGTTCGCGCCGATGGGCGGAGAGATCGTCGGCGTGAACGAGCAGCTGCGCGACCAGCCCGAGCTGGTGAACGAGAGCTGCTATGGAGCCGGCTGGATGGTTCGCATCAAGCCCTCGGCCCTGGCCGAGTGGGACGCGCTGATGGACGCCGCCGCGTACGAGGCTTACCTGGGAGCGCTGGACCACTGATGCGCTACCTGCCGCATACCGAGAGCGAAATCCGCGACATGCTCGCGCGCATCGGCGTGCCGGACATCGACACGCTGTTCGCGGCCATTCCGGCCCCGTATCGGCTCGCGCGCCCGCTCGCGCTCGAGCCCGCGCTCGACGAACCCCAGCTGATGGCGCACCTCGAAGAGCTCGCCGGCAACAACGGCGCGACCGGCAAGCTCTCGTTCCTCGGTGCCGGCATGTACGACCATCACATCCCGCCCGCGGTCGATCAGCTGCTTTTGCGGAGCGAGTTCTACACCGCCTACACGCCGTACCAGCCGGAGTACTCGCAGGGCACGCTGCAGGCGATCTTCGAGTTTCAGACGCTGGTCTGTCAGCTGCTGGGCATGGAGGTCGCGAACGCGTCCATGTACGACGGCGCCAGCGCCGCGGCAGAGGCGGTGTTGATGGCGCGCCGGATCACGCGCAAGCGGCGCGTGTTGGTATCTGCCGGGCTCCATCCCGAGTACCTCGCCACCATCCATACCTACCTCGCAGGCATGGACGAGGCGGACGCGATCGAGATCGTCCCGATCGCGGCAGACGGCCGCACGGACGCAGCCGTCTTGGCGCGCGTGGTGGCTGCACAAGCGGACGACACGGCGTGTGCGATCGTCGGCTACCCGAACTTCTTCGGCGTCATCGAAGAGCTCCCCGCGCTGCGCTCGGCGCTCGACGCGGGTAGTGCGGGCATTCAGCTCATCACCGCCACGAGCGAGCCCTACGCGCTGAGCTTGATTCGCCCGCCAGGCGAGCTCGGTGTCGACATCGCCGTCGGCGAGGGGCAGGCACTCGCGGTTCCTCCGCAGCTAGGCGGCCCGGGGGTCGGCCTGTTCGCGTGCCGCGCGCCCGCGGTCTCGAAGATGCCGGGGCGCCTGGTCGGAGAAACGGTCGATGCGGCGGGTGTGCGCGGCTACGTGCTGACGCTCAGCACACGCGAGCAGCACATTCGCCGCGAGCGCGCGACCAGCAACATCTGCACGAACCATGGCTTGGTCGCGCTCGCGTTCGCCATCCGTACCGCGATGCTCGGACGGCAGGGTTTTCGCGCGGCCGGCGAGCTCTGCCTCGCGCGCGCGGAGTACTTGAAGGGGGAGATTCGCAGGGTCCCCAGCTACGCACTCCCGTTCTCGGGACCCACCTTCAACGAGTTCGTCGTCGAGCGCCGTCAGGGATCTGCGACCGAGCTGCTCGCGAGACTCGAGCAGCGCGGCATCTTGGGCGGGGTGCCGCTCGCTCGCTTCGACGTGGCACGCGGCCAGCAATTTCTGGTGGCAGTCAGCGAGCGCCATAGCCGCGCTGACCTCGACCGCTTCGTCGCGGCACTACGCGAAACCTGATCGCGCGCGACCGGCCCTGCGGCGCCTCCGGGCGGTAGCAGCCGCACATCAGGAGGGCCCGCGATCAGCTGCATGTGGGCGACTGTGCGCCCCATTTTGGCGAAAACGGGGCGGGCTGCTACCCTGCGAACAGCATGTTCTTTAACCGGAATGACGGTCTGGGCGGCGGACGCGAAAAGCGGGTCCTGCCGCTGCTTCCGCTGCGCGACATCATCGTGTTTCCGCACATGGTCGTGCCGCTCTTCGTCGGCCGCGAGAAGTCGATCAACGCGCTCGAAGAAGCCATGGGCGGCGACAAGGAGATCCTGCTCGCCGCCCAGCGCAAGGCCAAGACCAACGATCCGACCCCGCCCGACATCTTCGAGATGGGCACCATCGGCACCATCATCCAGCTGTTGCGCCTGCCCGACGGCACGGTGAAGGTGCTGGTCGAGGGCAAGCAGCGCGCGCGCATCGAACGCTTCATTCCGAACGACGACTTCTTCCTGTGCGAGATCGATCAGGTCGAGGAGGTCTCGCAATCCTCGGTCGAGGTCGAGGCGCTGATGCGCTCGGTGCAGGCCACGTTCGAGAATTACGTCAAGCTCAACAAGCGCATCCCGCCCGAGATGCTGATGACGGTGCAGACGATCGAAGACCCGGCGCGGCTCGCCGACACGATCGTGGTGCACCTCTCCTCCATCAAGCTCAACGACCGTCAGGAGATCCTCGAGACCACCGACCCGATCCGCCGCCTCGATCGGCTCTACGAGCTGATGAACGCGGAGATCGAGATCCTTCAGGTCGAGAAGAAGATCCGCACGCGCGTCAAGAAGCAGATGGAGAAGACGCAGAAGGAGTACTACCTCAACGAGCAGATGCAGGCGATCCAGAAGGAGCTCGGCGAGCGCGACGAGTTCAAGAACGAGATCCAGGAGCTCGAAGAGAAGATCAAGACCAAGAAGCTGAGTAAGGAAGCGAGCCTCAAGGTCAAGAAGGAGCTGAAGAAGCTCAAGATGATGCAGCCGATGAGCGCGGAGGCCACGGTCGTCCGCAACTACATCGACTGGGTGCTCGGTCTGCCCTGGTACGACAAGACCGAAGAGAACTACGACATCG
>CAZYWR010000654.1:0-7690 GCA_964651185.1 uncultured Polyangiales bacterium | reverse complement strand
GGATCTTCCCTTTGACGATGCCGACGCGCGTCTGCGGCTGCGTCAGCGTGTGGATCTTGGCGATCCCGAAATCGAGCACCTTGACGCCGCCTTCGTGCAGCACCAACACGTTCTGCGGCGAGACGTCGCGGTGCACGCAGTTCAGCGCGACGTCGTCGCCGTCTCGCAGCTCGTGGAAATAGTGCAGACCGGAGAGCAGATGGGCGAGCACCTGCAGATGGAGGACGAGCGGCAGCTCGCGCGCGCTCCGGTGCAAGACCTCCGACAGCGGCACGCCGTCGAGATATTGCATCACGATCACCGGCCGGCCGGCCTGCTCGGATACCTCGAATACCTGGACGATGTTCGGATGATTGAGGCAGGCGGAGAGCTCCGCCTCGCGCCGAAACGCCGCGCGCATCTCGGGATCGACCGCGAACTCCGGGTTGAGCACCTTGAGCACGACCAGCTTTTGCACTTCGGAGCGCAGGCTCTCGGCGACGTACACGCGGGACATGCCTCCGCGCCCGAGCTCGAGCAGCGGCCGGTAACGCGCCGAGGTCAGCGCTTGCGGGCGCGAGGTCGAAGCAAACGCGCGCGCTTCCGGAGGCGAACTCGCGACAGGCGCGGGCGTTTGCGGGCGCACGTCCGCCGCCTCCGCGGGCGCTTCCGGGCCCGAGCGGAACGAGAGGGGAAGCCTCCCATGCGCGTCGCTGATCGCTTTCATGGGACCGGTGCACTGTAACTCGAATGGGATGCAAGTTGCGCTACATCATTCCAGGAGATGCGAATGAAATCGTGTGTGGCCGGCGACTACAAGCGGCACTGACGTACGTTTCATGCTGCAATCGAGCCGACAGCAGTGTTCCCGTTTGCGGGCGCCGGCCCCACGGCAGCTCGCGCTGAGCCGGAGCGGTCCGGCGCGTTGCAGCGCGCGGGGAACTCCCGCGTATTCGGAGAGGCGAACGATGGTTCGGTGGGCTGCATGGAAGCGAGTAGCGATTTCGTTCCATGCGGTAGAGCGCGCGCGGCGGGCACTCCTCGCCGCGCTGCTCGCGCTCGCTGGCTGTAGCCTGCAGGCGCCCTCCGAGGAGAAGGTGTTTTCGCCCTCGACCGACTTGGACGCAGGCATGCGCGACGGGGGCCGTGCGGGCATGGATGCCGCCGTCCCGTTCGACCCAGCGCGAGGACTGCTCCTCTATTATCGCTTCAACGAGTCGGCGGGCACGGTCGTCCACGACTTCGCCGGCACGTGGGACGGCCTCGTCTACGGAGAACCGCACTGGGTCAGCAATGGTCGCATCGAGGGTGCCTTGCAGCTGACCGGCGGCTTTCCTTCTGATGCGGGCGCTGGCAACTACGTCGAGCTGCCCCCCTCCGTGCTCAGCACCTTGGACGAGTGCACGATCGCCACCTGGTTCAACTGGGCAGGCATGAACTCCTGGGAGCGCGTCTTCGATTTCGGCAACCACCTGCCGGTCTGGATCTACTTCACGCCCAGCGACGCGACCGGCGAAGCGCACCTCGCGGGCCGTTTGCCCGATCCGCGCGGCGTCTTCATCGAGCTGACCGTCGCCCAACCGGTGCGCACCAACACCTGGACCCACCTCGCCGTCGCCTGGAGCGCGCGGCGCGTGCAGCTCTTCCTCGATGGCAAGCTCATGGCCGAGGGGGCGCCGGAGGGCGGCGTGATGGCCAAGGACCTGGGAAACACCCAGCGGAACTGGATCGGACGCTCGCAGTTTCAGCCCGGCGAGCACCCGCAGGGCTTCGTCGATCCCGACTTCGCGGGCATGATCGACGACTTTCGCATCTACGGCCGCGCGCTCTCCGCGGGCGAAATCGCGCAACTGTACGCGCTGGAATGAGCGGTCCGAACCGGGAACTCCGGTCTAGCAAGAGGACCCGGAACGGAGTTACGAATACGCGGACAAGGAGGCGCCGCATGCGTTCGTGGGGGATTGCGCTGGCCGCGCTGCTGGGCACGGCAGCCGCGCTGCACGCTTCAGGAGCGGCCGCCGACGCGAGCTCGTGCACTGCCGCGCACACCGCGGGCCAGCGCGAGATGAAGGCGGGTCACCTGAAGGTGGCGCTCGAGCGCTTCAACACCTGCGGCGCGGACCGCAGTTGTCCGTCGCCCGTGCGCCGAGAATGCGTCGAGCTGTTCGGCTCCGTGCAGAGCATCGTCCCCACGCTGGTCTTTGCGGTCAGCGCTGCGGACGGGCGCGATCTGACGGACGTGAAGGTCTTTTCTTCCGGCGAGCTGCTCATGGAACGCCTCGATGGCAGACCGGTGCCGGTCGACCCGGGCGAGCAAGGCTTCCTGTTCGAGCTCCCTTCCGGCGGCTTCGTCACGGCGGACGTGCTCGTCCGGCAAGGGGAGAAGAACCGCATCGTCGCCGTGCAGACCGCGCCGGCGCAGCTCGCCCCGCGTCCGGTCGCGCACGCGTCGCCGGCGGTCGCCGTGGAGCCGGAGCCGAGCCCATTCGCGAGCACGCTGCCGCCGAGCTTTTGGGCCGCCTCGAGCGTCGGCGTGGCGGCGCTCGGCGTGTGGGGTACGTTGGCGCTGATCGGCCGCACGAAGCAGGTCGATCTCGGGCATTGCTCGCCGCGCTGCGATCCCGGGCTGCACGGCGAGTACCACGCGATGAAGCGCGAGTATCTCGCCGCCGACATCTCGCTCGGCGTGGCCGCGACGTCGTTTGCGGTCGCCACGGCGATCTGGATCGTGGCGCAGAAGCGCGCCCGCTCGGAGCGCTCCCGCGCGGACACCCCCCATCCTTCGCTCGCGTTCGCGCCCGTGCTGCTCGGCCGCGCTGGGGGCGCGCTCGCGCTGGCGAGCTCGTACTGAGCCCGACCGATGCGAGTCCGAGCCGCGATCTGCGATCGACTGCTCGCGCGAGGCCGTCCCGGGCGACTGTGCAATGACCTCGGCACACACCGTCGAGCGCGCTCGCTCGCCTGCGCCGGGTGGGCGGTCTGCTCGCTGCTCGGCGCGTGCACATCCGATCCGGCGCGCGATGCTTGTGGAGAGACGGGACGGGCTGCCTGCGCGGACGACCAGGTCGGCGATGCAGATGCTGCGCCGTGGAAGGACGCGAGCGCGGCTTGGCCGCGCATGCCGGAGGCCGGTGCGGCGCTGGATGCCGGGCGCCGCCAAGATGCCAGCGAGGATGCCGGGGCCGTGCAGGTGAGCGTGTTCGACGCTGCCGCACAGCTCTCGGGACCGCTCGCGCTGTCGGGCGATCTGGGCGTTCACGATCCGGCGATCATCGCCGCGGACGGGCAATACTTCATCTTCTCCACGGGCCCGGGAGTCAGCCTCAAGCGCTCGGACGACCTGTTGACCTGGCACGACGTGGGCCGCGTGTTCGCCGCGAATCCGGCCTGGATCGCGCAGCGGGTGCCGGGCGCGACCGATCTCTGGGCCCCGGACATCTCGTACTTCGCCGGCAACTACCATCTCTACTACGCCGCCTCGACGTTCGGGAGCCACGCGTCGTGCATCGGCCACGCCACTGCGGCCCACATCCCAGACACCTTCGTGGACCACGGCCCCGTGATCTGCTCGCACGATGCAGACGACTGGAACGCGATCGACCCCAATTTGATCGTGGACGAGGACGGCCAGGCGTGGCTCGCCTTCGGCAGCTTCTGGAGCGGCATCAAGCTGATTCCGTTGGACGACACCGGCGCGCGTCGCGGTACGGAGCTCGATGCGATCGCTTCCCGTGACGGCGGCGCCATCGAGGCGCCTTATGTCGTGCCGCATGAGGGCTTGTTTTACTTGTTCGTGTCCTTCGACCTGTGCTGCCGCGGCCAAGACAGCACGTACCACGTGATGGTGGGGCGCTCCGCGGACGTGCGGGGGCCCTACGTCGACGCGCAGGGTACAGCCCTTCTCGAGGGTGGCGGCTCGCTGGTGGTGGGGGGCGATGCGCGCTGGCGCGGCCCTGGCCACAACGCCGTGCTGCGCACGGCGGACGCGGAGTATTTGGTCTATCACGCCTACGACGCCGACCACGGCGGCGCCCCGACCCTGCGCATCACGCCGCTCGCATGGGACGACGCAGGATGGCCCGTGCGCGCGGGGCCTTAGCGCGGAGCCCTAAGTAAGGTCGAGCAGGTAAAAGGCGGACCTACACCGACAGACTCCGTGATCGGAGCACGATTGTGAACGAGCCGACATGGTAGAGTCCAGCGCGTGAACGAGATGCCCGATCCAGGTGGCCACGGCCGCTATCGCCCGCTGCTCGAGCTCGGGCGCGGGTCCCGGTCGCGCATCTGCCTGGCGGAGAGCCTGACGGCAGGCCTGCAGAAGCTGGTCGTGCTCAAGCTCCTCCATCCCGAGCTCTGCCAGGACCCCGAGGCGCGCGCCGCCTTCCAGCGCGAGGCCGCGCTGTCCGCGCACCTGAACCATCCCAATACGGTTTACGTGTTCGAAGTGGGCGAGCACGAGGGGCTCCCGATGATCGTGATGGAGTACCTCGAGGGCGTCCCGCTCACGCGCATCCTGAGCCACTGCGGCTACCGCTTGAGCCTCGCCGCGCGCGTGTTCATCCTGGGCCAGGTGCTGGCGGGGCTCCACCATCTCCACGAGCTCAGCGATCTGCAGGGCAACCCGCTGCGCGCGCTGCACCGCGACGTGTCGCCGCACAACGTGATCGTGCTCCACGAAGGCGGCGTCAAGCTCGTAGGCTTCGGCGCAGCGACGACGGCGGAACATCACGACGCACGGGCCGTCGGCAACATCCAGTACATGGCGCCCGAGCTCCTGTTCCAAGGCGTAGCGCAGGACCGGCGCGCGGATGTCTACGCCGCGGGCGTGATGCTCTGGGAGGCGCTGGCGCGCCGGCCTCTGTGGAAGGACTACGATCGGCCGGCGATCGCGCACGCCCTCGCTCGAGGCGACCTGCCGAGCTTGTCGGCGCTGGCGCCGGACGCACCGCGCGAGCTCGCGCGCGTGGCGATACGGGCGCTCTCGCGCAACCCGGACGCGCGCTACGCGAGCGCACAGCTCATGCAGGAGGCGCTCGAACGCGCGGCGCGCGCGACGGCGGGCGTAGGTCACGTGCGCGACCTGGTGGCGCTGCTCGAGAGCAGCTTTGGCGGCGAGCAGAGGCGACGCCGGCAGCAAATCGCCGAGGCTCGCCGCGCGCCGCCGCAAGCGAGCCTAGCGCGCTCGGAGGCGCCTCCGAATGCGGCGTCGGAGATGCGGATCTTCGAACGACTGGCGCGTCCGAGGCCGCGCCGCGCGCTCTTGGCCGCCTGCGCCGCCGCCGTGTTGGCGACCTGGATCGGAGTGCGCGGCGCGCCTGGCCGCGGGCGCGAGCGCGCGCCGGTGCGCGCGGCGATCCCCCAAACCGCGCCTGCGCGGATCGCAGCCGAGCCGATTCCGGCGCAGGCGCACGTCGATCGCGATCGCGCAGCGTCTTCGCGCGATCGGGTCTCACCTCAAGCGCCGCTTCCGCGCGCGCGCGAGTCCGCAGCCGAGCCACCGCGGACCTGGCCGGCCGACGAACTGGCGACACCAGCGCCTCGGAGCGCGCCGCGCGCGCCGGCGCGCGATTGCCATCCACCGTTTCGTCTCACTGAAGACGGCGTCAAGGCGTTCAAACCGGAGTGCTTCGTGGGTTCGTCCGAGGCGCAGGGCGCATCGGAGCGAGAAGACCTTTAGCGCCTCCGGCTCGGCTCGCCTCCAGGCGCTCGCCGGCGGTCGAACAGCGCGCGCGCGGGCACACCCCCGACCACTGCCCAGTCCGCCACATCGCGCGTGACCACCGCGCCGGCGGCGACGACCGCGTGATCGCCGACGCGCACGCCATCCGTGATGGTCGCCCCGGCTCCGATCCAAACGTCCTGGCCCACGGCGATTCCGCGCGAACGCACGCTCTGCGCGCGGATCGGGCGGTCGGCCGCGATGCCGTGGTCGAAGGCGAACAACATGGCCCGCGTGGCGATGCGCGTGCCCGCGCCGATCTCGATGCCCTGGCCTCCGCCATCGAGCGTCGCGTAGGGATTCACGCTCGCATGCGCGCCGAGCACGACCGGTCCGTGCACGAACGCGTGTGCGCCGATGCTCGCGCCGGCCTGCACGATGACCTTACGCTTCGGCTCCGCGAACACGTCGGCCTCTTCCGCGATGAAGCAACTCGGATCGAGCTCGACCGCCTCGAGCGCCTTCAGGCGCGCATGGATCTCCTGCTGCCAGGCCTCGGCCCACGTACGCAGCTCGGGTTTGGCCGAGAAGTAGAGGTAGGGCATGAACGCCATCCGGCGCTTATGCTGCCGCACGCGCTCGGCGGATTGCGAGTGGATCATGAGGCGCATCCTGCGATAGACGAAAGGGACGCGAAAGAGGCGGGATATGCTCATGGCGAAGGGGAGCCAATGCGCGCAATCGAGGTGACTGCCGTGCACGCCGTGCTGATGTTCTCGCTCGCGCGCGCCTCGGCGCAACCGGCGCCCGAGCTGATCCAGCAGCTCGAGGCCAAGATCGCGCAGACGCCGGCGCTGCCCATCGATCTGGCGAACGCTGTGAGCGCCGCAGCGGCGGGTCAGATCGCGACTCCGGTCGCGGGCGCGGTGGTGCCGGCGTCGAGCAAGCTCAAGCCCGGCGAGGCGCGCTTCGTGGCGCTTTCGCGCGAGGACGACGCGAGCCTAGCCGGCTTCGTGCTGAACGCGCCCGAGGCGCCGATTCGCATCTTTCGCGGCGCGATCCGCACCATCACCGCCGATACGCAGCCCGTCACGCTGAAGGCCGTCGCGCTCGCGCGCGGGCCCATGCAATTCAACGCGCAGAGCGGCCGCTTCGAGGGCCACCTGGGAATCGGTCTCATCGCGATCACGCCGGGCGGCGCGACCAAGCTGGCCGCGCCCATCGTCTTCCAGGTGCTCGGCGACATCACGGCCATTCCGCCCAACTCGCAGGTCGATCACGTGGCGCCGCCTTACGAGGACGTCCTCGTGACGAGCGCACCGCCCGCGCGCGCGATCGAGGTGAAGGTCGTCTCGGGCGTCGCGCCGGAGAACGTGAGTCTGACGTTTCCAGTGACCCCGGCCATTCGCGTGCGCGCGAAGCCTGCGCGCATCCAGGGGTGGGGCATCGAGGTCGCTGACGTGAGCGTCGAGATCTTAGGTCCGCGCGAGGGCGTGCGCGCGCTCCAGCTCTCGTCGTCGCGCGGTCGCTTGGCGGAGACCGCGCTGCAGATCCCAACGGGCGTCGCCAGCGTGCAGCTGCGCTCGGCAGGAACGGGGCTCGCGACCGTGTCGGCGTCGGGGCCGGGGCTGGCGGAGAGCCGGCTCGAGATGGAGTTCGCGATCCCGTGGCGCTTCATGCTCGCCGCGCTGCTCGGAGGTCTGCTCGGCGCGGTCGTTCGCCAGCGGTTGCAGACGCGCTGGCCCGAGCTCGTGGTGGCGGTGCTGGGCGGAGCGCTCGCCGCGCTGCTCTACGCGCGCGGCGTCGCCGCGTTCGGACTGGCGTGGTCAGCCACGACGGGCGAGATCGTCACGCTCGTCCTGGCGGCGCTCGCGGCCTACGGCGGCGCCGAGCTGCTGGTGCGCGCGCGCCGTCTGCGCGTGCGCGCGTGACTTGCGGCTTTGCGGCTGTTTACGGCTTTGCAGCCGTTTACTTAGGGCGACGGCACCCGACCCCGCTGCGGCCTCGAGCCTACGAAGCGCTGTTCGTCGTAGACGCGAGCGTTGTCGGCGA
>CAZYWR010000653.1:0-4720 GCA_964651185.1 uncultured Polyangiales bacterium | reverse complement strand
GGCTCTCGGTGGATCTGGAAGATCCTGACGACCTGATTGCGGACCTGGATCGGGCGCTCACGACGCTCTCCTCGCGCTGACGATGTGCGTGAGAGACTCCCTTTGAGCGCGCGTGTACAAACGTGGCGATTTGTTTCCGCGGCTCCGGCGGTCGCGCGCGACCGTTAGATTGACGTCATGTCCAAGACGACCTGGTCGCGGTACGCCTGGTCGGTCGGCGGGCTGACAGCGACCCTCGCGATCGTCGTCTACCTCGCGCTCGGGCTGAGGCATTCGCCCGTCCCGGTCGCGCGGTCGCGGCGCAACTTGTTGCTCGTCAGCATGGATACGCTGCGCGCCGACCACCTCAGCTGCTACGGCTACCAGCGTCCGACCAGCCCCCACATCGACGCGCTCGCCGCGCGCGGTACGCGCTTCGCGAACGCCTCGAGCACGTCGGCTTGGACTTCGCCGGCCCACGCGTCGTTGTTCACGAGCCGTTACCCGGCGCAGCTCGGCATCGTGCGCTACCAGGAGCTCGAAGCCGTCGACCGCCTCGCCGCGCAGGAGCGCACGCTCGCCGAGGTGCTGAAAGACGCCGGCTACGACACCCAGGCGTTCACCGGAGGCGGCTTCGTGGGCCCCGAGCTCGGCTTCGCGCAGGGCTTCGACGAGTACTGGAGTGCGCCTGCCGGGCGCCAAGATCTCCGCTATCAGCTTCAGCCGACCCTCGACTGGATCGCCGGGCGCGCGGATCAAGAGCGTCCCTTCTTTCTCTTCCTCCACTTCTACGACTGCCACCGCGCGTACGCTCCTCCGCGAGCGTGGGCCAAGCGCTTCGTCCCATTCCCGGACGGCTCCCTGCACGAGCGGGACCTGTGCAGCGCGCATCAGCCTCCGACCGCCGCGCAGATCGCGCAGCAGGTCGGGCTCTACGACGCGGAGATCGCCTACGCCGATCACCAGCTCGAGCGTGTGTTCGCCGCGCTGGAGGCGAGCGGCCACAAGGAAGACACGCTGGTCGTCTTCGTCGCCGATCACGGTGAGGAGTTCAAAGACCACGGCGCCTGCGATCACATCCACAGCGTGTACGACGAGCTTGTTCACGTGCCTATGATCTTGGCGGGTCCGAACGTCCCAGCGGGCAAGGTGATCGACGCGCCGGTATCGCTCGTAGACGTGGCACCCACGCTGCTCGACCTGCTCGGCCTCGCGCCGGAGCCGCGCATGGAGGGCGACGATCTGACGCCGGCCCTGCGCGGGGCGGAGCCCGGGCGGCGCTATGAGTTCTTCGAATCGGGCTTCCTCGCCGACGCGAGCGTGCGGCGTGGCGTGCGCAGCGCACGCGCGAAGCTCATCTTCGACGGCGCGGATCGCCCGATCGAGCTCTACGACCTGCTGGCCGATCCAGGGGAGCGCAGAAATCTGCTGCCGACGCGAGAGCTCGCGGGCGAGCGCGAGCACTTGCAGCGAGCGTTCGACGAATGGCGCGCGCGCATGCGCCGCCAGCCGGCCCCGAGCTCGGCCGGCGACCATGCGCTCGACTCCGCGCTCAAGGAGCGCCTGCGCGCCCTCGGCTACGCCGGCGTCCTATGAGGGGCGCGGCGACCGCTACCAGGGGTTGGTCCCGCCTTGGTAGTTCATGAAGCGACCGGTCTGCTCCATGGTCATGCCGTCGAACACGCGACGCATGGCTGCGATGCTCTGCTGCGGCGAGAGCGGCGCGCTCGCGCCTCCCATGTCGGTCTGCACCCAGCCGGGATTGATCACGAACGCGATGATCCCACGGCCCTTCAGATCGAGCGCCAGGTTGTGGAAGGTCATGTTGAGCGCGGCCTTGCTGGCGCGGTAGGCATAGGAGCCGCCGCTGCTGTCGCTGATGCTGCCCATGCCGCTCGTGATCGCGACCATGAGTTTGCGCTCGCTGCGAGCGACCTGTTCGACGAACGCCTCCGCCACGCGCAAGGGGCCGAGCGCGTTGATGTCGATCGTCTCGAGCATGCCCGTGTAGTCGATTTGCCCGACGCTTTGGCGCTTCGGCCCCATCACGCCGGCGTTGCAGAGCAAGATATCGATGGCTTCGTCCCGCAGCGAGCTGGCCAGTTCTCGAACGCTCTCGGACGATCGCACGTCGAGCGCGTGCACGCTGACGTGCGGCAGCTTGCGGGCCAGCTGCGAGAGCTCGTGGGCGCGGCCCGGGTCGCGTGCCGTGGCGAACACGCGGCAGCCGCTCTCCGCGTATTGCTTCGTGAACTCGAGGCCGAGTCCGCGGTTCGCACCTGTGACGAGGACGGACGTCATGAGGAACCCCCTATGACACAAACGTCGATATTTGGAGATGCCACGTTACGCGCCTGATCCGCGCCGCGTCGCGCGTTTATCTACTCGCAAGGCATTTTTGCAAGGTCGAGCGCCTGGGATCACGTCCCGAGCCCGCATGACCTTGCAAGAGCGAGGCCTGGTGCGTAGAGCGAAGTGATGGCCGCCTCGGTCGCGCCGTCCATCCGTGGAACCAACATGAGAAACATCCGAGCCACCTTGGGAATCGCATGTGCGCTGCAGCTAAGCTTGCTGGGCTGTAGCAGCTCCGACGGCGATTCGGAGCAGACCGAGCGCGCCTCCGCCGAAGACACGGACGCCGGCCATCGCAAGGCCGACAGCGGATCCGCGGTCAAGCACGTGGACGCTGGAGACACCGCCGAGCCATCGTCGGATAACCGTCCCGCAGCTGCGATGGGCTCCGGCGACGGCGACAAGCCGAGCCCGGCGCGCTCGTCCGCGGACGACGGCCTCATCACCTACGAGCGCGATATCCGGCCGCTGCTCGAGAACAACTGCATCGAGTGCCACAGCGAAGGCGGCATCGGACCGGGGCAATTCGATGATTGGGATTCGGTGCAGAAGCTAAGCGCCGAGATCGTCAACGCGGTGAGCGGGGGCATCATGCCGCCGTGGCCCGCGAGCGACGACTGCCACCCGATTCAAGACGCGCGCTCGCTGCCGGACGCGACCAAGGCTCTATTCGCGCAATGGCAAATGGACGGCTTCCTGCAAGGTGACGGGGCGGACTACGTCGCGCCCGACAAGAAACGCCGGCTCGATCTCGGCACGCCCGACCTCATGTTTCAGGGCAACGAGCCGTACACGCCGGCTGTTAATGGCGACAGCTATCGCTGCTTCTTCGCGGGCGCGGTCAGCGAAGACACGTACATCACGGCGCTCGACATCATCCCGACCGATCGCGCCGAGGTGCACCACGTGATATTGTACAAAGTCGCCGCGGAAGACATCGCCGCGGTGCAGAGCGAGGACGACAGCGCGCCGGGCGGCGGCTATCCGTGCAACTCGGCGGGCGTGGGCGGCTTCACGTCCTCGCAAAACATGTTCAGCTATCGGCCGGGCGGCGTCACGGTGGTGCTGAACGAGGGCGACGCCGTGTACCTGAAGGGCGGCTCGGGTCTGGTGCTGCAGGTCCACTACAACACGCAGTTCTTGCCGGCGGGCACGAGTCCAGGGCCGGACCAGACGGGCATCCACATCTGGACGCTGCCGAAAGGGAAGACTCCGGATCACATCATCTTTCGCACTGGAATCCTCAGTCCGCTCAACGGCAACTCGAACGGGACGGATGGACTGACGTTCACGACATCGATCCCTGCCGACGCGCATACGGTCGGCCAGATGACGCTCAAGATGAGCAACGTCAGCGTGCTCGGTCCGGGGTTGACCACGGGAGCGGTGAACGGACCTTTCTTGCCAGGTGAGATCGTCGGTATGACGCCGCACGCGCACGCTTGGGCAACGAAGATGATCGCGAGCCTGACGCCTGCCGGCGAAAGCGAGGAGTGTCTGATCGACATTCCGAACTGGGACTACAACTGGCAACTCGACTACATGTTCGCGACCGCCGTGCCGTACGGCGCGAACGACGTCCTGCACGTCGAGTGCGACTACGACAACACCGACGACCATCAGCCGATCGTGAACGGCACGAAGCGCACGCCGCAGCTGCTCACGTTCGGCGAGAGCACGCTGAACGAGATGTGCGAACATTACTTGTGGCTGCGCTTCAAGTACGAGGACTTCAAAGCGGCCAACGAGTCTGGTTCGTTTTGACGCTCAGGCGTCGAACACGTGGCGCAGCAGCAGATCGTGTACGCCAGTGGCATCGACCGCGTCGCCTTCGAGCAAGCTGGGCGTGTCGGTGATGAAGACGGGGCCGGCGTCGGGGTCGTCCGTGACGCGGCCGTGGGAGCCGCGCACCAGGCTCGCATCGAGCGGGATCACGTCGAGCAACACGCGCTGCCGCAAGAGCTTCGAGCGTAAGAGGCGCTGGCCCACGGCCAAGGCCGGCAGCTTGATCGCGGGGTCGAGGAACAGCTCGGCCGGGTCGTAGCCGGGCTTGTTGTGGATGGCGACCGTGCGCGCGTAGTCGGGCGCGCGCACGTCGTCGAGCCACCAGTAATACGTGAACCAGCGGTCCGCTCGGCTGATCGCCACGAGCTCGCCCGAGCGCGCATGGTCGAGCCCGAAGGCGCGCTTGCCTTCGCCGTCGAGCACCCGCTCCACGCCGTCGAGCGACGCGAGCAGCTGGCGTACTTCTCCCACGAGCGCCAGGTCGCGCACGTACACGTGCGCGACCTGATGGTGTGCCCCGGCAAAGGCGCGCGACGCGCCCGCCACGAACTGCTCGTCGCCCTCATAGATGCGGTACATCAGCCCGCCGCGCGCGCGCAGCGCG
>CAZYWR010000652.1:0-1781 GCA_964651185.1 uncultured Polyangiales bacterium | reverse complement strand
ATCGTATCGTGGGCCCGAGCAGATCATCTTCGGTCACGACGCGATCACCGGCCTGCAGCGCGAGCCGTTCGCGACCGGGCTCGACAGCGGCTGCGTGTACGGACGCAGCTTGACGGCGCTCGTCCAACCGGGCGGCGAGCTCGTGCAGGTGCGGGCCCGCCGCGCCTACCGCGAGCTCGATCGATGAGCCGCATTCAATTGCTGGTGTGCGCGCGCGGCGAGCTGAGCGCGGGGGCGGTGAAGGCGCTCGCGCTGGCCAAGGGCGCCGACGGCCGGCCGCGCGAAGCGCTGGTGTTGCTCGGCGGCGACGGCGAGCCGCGCGCGTATCTCAACCGCTGCCGGCACTTGCCCATCCCGATCGACGGCGGCTCGAAGCGGTACCTCACGGACGATGGCCAATATCTGATCTGTGGCACGCACGGCGCGCTGTACCGGCGCGACGACGGTGTGTGCATCGCGGGCCCCTGCCTGCATCTGGCGCTCGAAAGACTGCCGATCCTCGAAGAGAATGGGATACTGTACCTGCTCATTTAGCCGCGCGGCCGCATGTCCCGCCAGCGACGACGGCAGGAGCCTCCCCGAAGCGCTTACGAACAGGCTCGGTGCGGGAGCGTTCGCGCCTCGGACGCGGGCCGACTGCGCGCAACCACCGGCTCTGGCTCGCGATCCAGTGCGACCACAAGCATCCGCGGGGTGGCCGATTCGGTCAAGACTTCGGGACTTTGGGAGTCTTGACGCGGGCGCGCTCTTGGCGCATCCGTGCATACGGGGCTCCTTGGCAGAGCCAGGTCGCCGCTTTCCCTTACCCGGAGTGGGTCTTATGAACTGCGCAGCTGTGCGCCTCTCCTTCGAACGCACGTACGCCCGTCTGCCGACGGTGGCGCGCGCGCTCCTGTTGGCTCTCGCGCTCCCGATCGGGCTCGGCTTCGGGTGCGGCTCTAGCTCGACGTCCGACGCGAACGGAAGCCAGAGCTCACAGAGCGAGTCGGACTGCACGCCGAAAGCGCAAAAGAGTTGCTCCTGCGGCGGCTCCGAAGCGGCTCCGAAGAAGGGCACGCGCACGTGCAGCAAGTCTGGCAGCTGGGGCAGCTGCGTGTGCGCGGACGCTGGGTCTGACACCGCAGACGACAGCGCCGACGACGACAACGCGGAGCCGGCAGACGCCGGCCGCGGTGATCAGAGCGAGCGCGACGCGGGCACGAGCGACGCCGGCGACGCGGATAAGGGCGCGAGCAGCGGCGCTCATTCGTTGCCTTGCGACGTATCTGCGGTGCTGTCGAAGAACTGCGGAGAGTGCCATGGCGAACAGGTCGCCTACGGCGCGCCGATGTCGCTCGTGACCTGGGAGGACCTGCAGAAGCCCGCGCCCAAGAGCAGCGAGAGCGCCTTCTCGCTGGCGCTCGATCGCGTGCAAGACGACAAGAACCCGATGCCCCCCGCGCCGAATGCGCGCCTGAGCGCGGCCGACATCGCGACGCTCTCAGCGTGGGTCGACGCCGGCACGCCGCAGGGCACCGACACCTGTGACAGCTACGCGAGCGGCGATTCCGGCGGGGGCATTCCGAAGCCCGATGACTGCGAGGACACCTACGAGCTCACCGCGCACGACGGCACGAGCGCGACCGACAAGAGCAAGTTCACCATCGCGGCCGCCCCAGAGCTCGAGGGCAACCAGTATTACTGCTTCTACTTCGATCCGCCCTACACGGCCGACTCGGGGATGTACTGGTTCGAGCCGATCATCGACAACAAAGCGAACCTGCACCACTGGATCCTCTACG
>CAZYWR010000651.1:0-2574 GCA_964651185.1 uncultured Polyangiales bacterium | reverse complement strand
TCCCGCCGCGAGCGCGCGCACCGTCGAAGAGGCCATGCGGGCGCTCGGCCCGACCAGCGCGCGCGGACGCAGCGCGGAGGCGCGCATCGCGCGCGCGCTCGGCCACGCCGAGCGGCTCGGGCTCTCGCTCCCGGAGCTCTTGCGTACGCTCGCCCAAGCGCGCGCCACCTGAGCGCGAGTTCAGCGCAAGCGCGCGCACGCGAACGCGCGTAGCGCGCGACGCCGGATCCTTTCGCGCGCGAAAGGCCGCGATCTATGCTTCGCACATGGCTGCACGCTCTTCCGGCTCCACCACGATCTCGTTCGGCTTGGTGTCGATCCCGATCAAGCTGTACACGGCCACCCAGTCGCAGAGCGTGGGCTTTCACATGCTGCACGCCGAGTGCGGATCGCGCTTGAAGCAGCAGCTTTATTGCCCGGTGCACGAGCGCGTCGTGGAGCGCGACGAGATCGCCAAGGGCTACGAGATCTCGAAGGGTCAGCACGTCATCTTCACGAACGAAGAGCTCTCGAAGCTCGAGGCCGAGCGCACCAACACCATCGAGATCACCGAGTTCGTCCCCGCCGCGAGCGTGGACTTCGTGCAGATCGAAAAGACCACCTATCTCGGGCCCGACAAGGGCGGCCACAAAGCTTACAACCTGCTGGGCCACGCCATGCGCCACACGGAGGTGGTGGCCATCGGCCGCTACAATGCGCGCGGCAAGAGCTACGTGGTGATGATTCGCCCGTACCAAAAAGGGCTCGCGCTCCATCAGCTCTACTACGCGGATGAGGTACGGCCGTTCGGTGAAGTCGATCTCGGCGAAGACGTGCGCTTCTCGGGTGCCGAGGAAGATTTGGCCGAAAAGCTGATAGCGCAGCTCCGCCATGAGCACTTCGACCCAGCGCGCTACCGCGACGACTACAGCGATCGCGTGCGCGAAGCCGCCGAGCAGAAGGCTGAAGGCCACGAGATCGCGGCCGCGCCCGAGCAGCCGCCGGCGCAGATCATCGATCTCTTCGAGGCCCTCAAGCGCAGCCTCGAACCCGCAGCCGCGAAGCACGCCGAACCGACAAACAAGCGCGGAGCCGTCAAGGGCGGGCCCAAGAAGGCCGAGCCGGAAGCGGCCGCCCCCAAACGCAAGAAGCGCGCGAGCAAGAGCGCGACGGGCTGAGCGACCCGCGCCGCGCACAGCTGTGCGTCCGAGACGCCAGCGAGCCCGCCCGTGCGCTCTGGCTCCCGCTCAGCGTTTGGCCGCCGTGTAGCCGATCGAAAGTGCGACCTCGGCGCCGGGCGGAAGCTCCGCATCGGGCGCAAAGCAGCTACGGTCGACGATAATCGTCATCCGCCCGCTGCTAACGGCCACGGCTTGTGAGCGCACGGAGTCGCTGCTGCGCGTGCTCATCACCTCGCCCGTGAGCATCGACCCTGGCCTGGCCTGGCAGGCGCCGCGGCCCTGGCTCGTCAGGGGCCGAGCGAGCTGGACACCTTCGTCGTCGAGCCGGCCGGGCACCCCCTTGAGCGGCAGCTCGCGCGGCCACACCTCCGAAGGACAGACGAGCTCAGGACGCGCGCAATCGACGTCGAAGGCGATCTCCGTGCCTCCGTCGCGGAACGCGACGGGTCCGCCCTCGTCGCTGATGTTCGCGCGCAGCCGCTCCTCGCCCACACGCACCTCTATCGCCATCGCGTCGTCGTAGGTGACGTCCCACATACCGCTGAAGTCGGGAGAAAGCGAGCCCGCGAAGCTCTTGTCGCAAGCCCACAAGCTGCATAGTCCAAGCCAGAGCCAACTTCTGCCCCGACGTCTCATCGTGTTCCTCCCAGACGCCCGAACGCGGTGAGCCATTCATGCCCGCGGTGCGTACTCGCGCTCTTCGTCCAACCGGAGCTCGCGAGTGCCGCCGCTTCACGAAAGGTTCGCGCCGCGAGCCTCGCATAGTACGCAGCGATCGGGTGTACGTCTTCCTTTTGCGCCGAGCGAGGGGGTGATCGAGCACACGCGCAAGCGCAGCTCCTTCACCATTCTCGGAGACCTGTTCCCCCAACTCGGCAGGCCCCGGCTTAGGCTGGATCGACGACGCTACTTGGCCTTCTTGAGGTTCTCGGCGGCGAAGTCCCAGTTGGCGACATGGTCGACCAGGGCTTCGACGAACTTCGGACGCGCGTTGCGGTAGTCGATGTAATACGCGTGCTCCCACACGTCCACGGTGAAGAGCGCCGTTTGGCCGTGCTTCATCGGGAGATCGGCGTTCGAAGTGCTCGTGATTTTGAGCTTCCCGCCATCGACCGCGAGCCATGCCCAGCCCGAACCGAACTGCTTCACCGCCGCCTGAATGAACTGCTCCCGGAACTTATCGTAGCCGCCGAAGTCGCGCTCGAGCGCGGCCGCGAGGTCACCGGTGGGCTTGCCGCCGCCCTTCGGCTTGAGGCAGTTCCAAAAGAAAGTGTGGTTCCAGGTCTGTGCGGCGTTGTTGAACAGCGGCCCGTCCGAGCTGAGGATGATCTCCTCGAGCGACTTCTTTTCGTTGGGCGTATTGGCGACCGCGGCGTTCAGGTTGTTGACGTACGCCGCGTGGTGCTTGCCGTAG
>CAZYWR010000650.1:0-1888 GCA_964651185.1 uncultured Polyangiales bacterium | reverse complement strand
GCTTGGGATGGTGCCGCGTCCGACATGAAGCTCACGCGCACGCTCTGCGTCGAGCGCGCGGATAGCACGGGCCTCGCGCTGAGCGTGCCGTTCGCGAGCGATCTTCCGCCGCGCGAGTTCACGGTCCAGACGGACGCCACTGACACTCAGGCCGCCACGAAATGGTGGACAGTCAGCCCGCCCATGGCATACGGCTACGACAATACCACGACCGCGAGTTGCAGCCCCCCGGGCGCGCCAGTCGCCTGCCTACCGAACCACTATTGCTCCAGCACCGGAACCTGCACCTGTCCCGAGACTGACGCGCTTCTCTCGAACACGGACTGTCGCGTGCTCGACCCCGACGACGATGGACACCCCGGCTTTACGCTGACGCTCGAGGCGCTCGGACAGCCGATCGGCGAGGCGTACGCCGCTCTACTCGATGAGGGCCAGTTTCTGAACGGTGAGTTGCGGCCGGACCGGGCCCATGTCGCCCACTTCGTGTACCAGACGACGGTGTTCGACTTCGGCTGCGTGCTGTTCACCCAGCAGGGCAGCTGCCCGATGCTGACCAGTCGCGCCTGTCCTTCCGCCGCCAACATCGTGTATCTGAAGCCGCTCTCGACGGACAAGAGCTGGAGCTGCGATGACATCATCAAGCGGCAAGACACGCTGTTCGCAGGCACGCCCGATCCGGTGTTCCCGGACGACCTGTGTCCGCCGTCCTGAGCGTGCATCCACGGCGCACAGGTCGATGGCCGCTGGCTCGCCCGCACGCCTTCAGTGCGCGCTGGCAGCCGCGCGCAGGTGCGCGTCGAGCAACTTGAAGCCGATGTGCATCACGCGCGAGTGATTTCGCTGGACCAGCGGCGCGACCAGCCCGCGCATCCACCAGTGCTGCGGCACCACCTGCCAGCGAAAGCGAATGCGCGTCCCGGCTGCTTCGGGGTCGAAGCTCCAGCGCCCGGTGCCGCGAAAGGTGCCGGAGACGTACGCCACGCGCAGCTGCGCAGGTGCGACCACCTCCTCGACGCGCGCCGTGAAGCGCGCGCGACCGGGCACGCGGATCTCGGCCAGGCCGCCGACTTGGCCCGGCTTCGGTGCGCCCAGCGGCGAGACCAACAGGTGCGGGTGCCACCAGCTGCCGTCGCCGGCCATCAGGTCGATGATCGCCTTGAATACGGCGCCGGGGTCAGCATGGATCAGGGCTTCGTCCGTGACGTCGATCTCGCGCATCGCGCTAATGTACGCGGTCGGCCGCCGCGGGTACATCCTTTGCGCTCGAGGAGCGAGCGCTCTCATTTAGCGCATAGGATTTCGGTTGCGATCGATGATGCCCGCCAGGATCAGGCCGAACGACGCGAGGCGGATCAGGTACACGTAGTGGCGACTCTCTTGACTCGGCTGCGCGAACGCGAGCACAGCCCAGTTGATCGACAGCGCCGAGAACGCCGCGCCGAACATGGCGAACAGCCGATCGCGCGTCTGCCGCCAGAATCTGAACATGAAGGCGGCCACCACGAGGCTCGCCATCGTCAGTGCCCCCCAGATAAACAGAATCATGGCGGCCTCCTCAGTGCGTATCCAAGATCAGACCGAAGATAAGTACGGTCAGCGACGCCAGCGCGGTCACCCCCCGGATCAAGGCCAGGTCTCCGTCGGGAATCAACACCAGATCGACGAAGAGCAAGGCATTGTTGAGGGCGAGGCCGAAGAAGCAGATGCTGCTCCAGAGTAAGAGGCGCGTTCGCGTCTGCAGAAAGCTGCGGATCAGGAGCACGGCCGCGGCGCCGCTGGTCATGAAACAGAGAAGATAGACGACCTCAGCCATCCTTCTTCCGTCCTCTGAGCAAGAACGCTTTGGCGAACGTGCGTAGGCCCTCGGCGCGCACCCGATCGATGGCGA
>CAZYWR010000649.1:0-8631 GCA_964651185.1 uncultured Polyangiales bacterium | reverse complement strand
CGACGTCGCGGCGCGCGTGCCGGTTTGATCGGCTGGAGCACATGGTCGCGGCGCGTCTGGTCGAACATCCGCGGCATTTCATCGCGGCGCGCCGAGCACATCAAAGCGCGTGCCCGGGGGGAAGTGGAGCCCGAATCGCTCGGCGAGGAGGGCGAGCAGACGGTCTGCGGATTCGATGGGGTGCACGGCGGCGTGCCCGTCGTGCTCGCGGATCTTGAGCGTGTCATTGAGCACAGTGAAACGGCGGCCGCGCTCCGCGGCGCGCGCGACGATCAGCCGGTTTCTAAAGTGAGACTGCGGGTGCGTGCTCGTGTACCAGTTGCCGACCTCTCGATCGATGAACGGCATCGCCTCGCCGGTGAACTCGTAGACATCCGCCCACTGCGCGCCGAAGCGCACCTGGTGGAAGAGGCGTCCATGTTCGTGGACGATCCGGCGTGTTTCGTGCGGGGTGCTCTGTTCCAGGCCGGGTTCGAAGCGGATGGCCGAGGTCAGCGACGCGCCGCCCACGCCGACGTCCGTGAACCACGCCTGGCCATCGAGCTCGACCCGCAGGAACATGTGCGTGCGCGGCGGCGTGTCGTCGCGCGGGCGATCTAGCCGCACGCGGGCGGAGAGCGGCGTCACCTCGAAGCCGAGCTCGCGCAGCACACATAACAAGAGCCCGTTTTGCTCGAAGCAATAGCCGCCGCGTCGGCGCTCCACGAGCTTGTCGAAGATGGCATCGTCGTGGATGTCGATGCCGCGACCGAGCAGGACGTCGAGGTTCTCGAAGGGGATGCTTTGCGTGTGGGCCGCGGTCAGCGCGTGCAACGCCGCGAGGTTCGCCTGGCGCGGCCCTGCGTAGCCGATGCGGGCGAAATAGCGATCCAGTGCGGAGGGGTGCACGCCGCAAACCGTAGTCGATGCGCGCGCCGCGCGCTGCTCGCGTTCAGCCGTCGGCCGAGGCGCGCCCGCGGGATTCTGCGGACTGGCACGGCACGATCATTGGGGCGCGCGGCGCTCCTCGGCCCAGGCGTCGCGGTGACGAGCCGTGGGTAGATGGCTCTCCCAGCATTCGGGCGAGCAGAAGTACAGCGCCGTGCGCGCTCGGTTGCACGTCGAGACGCTGCAGGCGTAATAGATCTGCCCTGCCAGGATGGGCTTACGGCAGATGCTGCAGACTTTCCAAGCACCCGGAGTGGCCATGTCGCCATCGTACCAGCCATGCTCGTCGTCGACAGCTGCCGGCGACGTATCGGCGATCAGACCAACGATCCAAACGTTGACGCCGTGATCCGCATCCAGTCGGTCAGCAAGCTCTGGCCCGGCGCGCGCCGCGCGCCCGAAAGCGAACGCAGTTGCGGCGCTCGACGGCGGCCGGCCCACGGACCATACCGAACGGAGGCCCTTTCGCGGTGGCCACAGCAGCGTGGCGCCGCGCGCCTGGGCGATGCAGGCGCGGGGGTACGCGGATTCGAAAGGCTGATTCGAAAAGCCGCGGCGCCGTGCGCCGCTCGATGCCGTGGCACGAAACATGGAAGAACCACGCGGGCCGCGCCCGACAGAGCTGGCGCAAAGGAGCACGTCATGACCCATCCACTCGTCAAGTTGCAGCAACTCGGTCAGTCTCCATGGCTCGACAACATCCGGCGCGAGCTGCTCAGCACGGGCAAGCTCGCCGCCATGATCGCGGACGGCGAGATCACCGGGTTGACCTCGAATCCCACCATCTTCGAGCAAGCGATCGGGCAGAGCAACGATTACGACGAGCAACTCGTGCGGCTCGCGCGCGCTGGCAAGTCGGCCGGCGACATCTTCGATCAGCTCGCGAGCGAAGACATCCGCCAGGCGGCCGGGCTGTTCCACGACACTTGGCAGCGCGCCGGCCGCCGAGATGGCTTCGTCAGCATCGAAGTCTCGCCGCGTCTGGCCCAAGACACGGCGGCCACCACCGCGGAGGCCGCGCGTCTGTGGAAGCTGATCGACCGGCCCAATCTCTTGGTCAAGATCCCGGCCACGAAGGCTGGCCTACCCGCGATCGAGCAGAGCATCGCCGACGGCATCTCGATCAACGTCACGCTGATCTTCTCGCTCGCGCGCTACAGCGAGGTGATCGACGCCTTTCAGGCCGGCATTCGCAGGCGCGTGGCCGAGCGCCGTGACGTGTCGCAGATCGCCTCGGTGGCGAGCTTCTTCGTATCGCGGGTCGACACCGCGATCGACGCGCAGCTGGATCAGAAGATCGCGGCCGGCGGCGCTGAGAGCGAGCTCGAGCCGCTCAAGGGAAAGGCCGCGATCGCCAACGCCAAGCTCGCGTATCAGCTGTTCCTCGAGCGCTTCTCCTCGCCGGCGTGGGCCGAGCTCGAGCGGGCGGGCGCGCAGAAACAGCGGCCGCTCTGGGCGAGCACGTCGACCAAGAACCCGGCCTATCCCGACATCTACTACGTCGAGGCGCTAGTCGGTCCTAACACGGTCGACACCATGCCGCCGCATACGCTCGCGGCCTACAAGGACCACGGGCGACCCGAAGCGAGGCTCACGAACGAGCTCGATCAGGCGCACGCCACCCTGGCCGCGCTCGCGCGCGCTGGCATCGACATGGCGCAGGTCACGCGCAAGCTCGAGGAAGAGGGGGTCGCTTCATTCACCAAGTCGTTCGACAGTTTGTTGCAGACCGTCGACAAGCGGAGGGCGGCCGTCAAGGGCTGACCGCGCGCGCCGCCGCCAAAAGAAAAGGAGAGCGCCATGTCTGACGAATGCGAGCATGCCCGCGACGTGCGTGATGTGACCCCGAGCGCGCTCGGCTGCGAAGAGTGCCTGAAGATGGGGGCGATCTGGGTGCACCTCAGGCTGTGCCGAATCTGCGGTCACGTGGGCTGCTGCGACAGCTCTCCCCACCGCCACGCGAGCAAACACTTCCGCGCGACCGGCCATCCCGTGATCGAAGGCTATGACCCGCCCGAGGGCTGGGGCTTTTGTTACGTCGACGAGGTCATGCTCGACCTCGAGCACACGACCCCGCACAACGGCGAGATCCCGCGCTACGCCTGAGCTCCGTGACGGATTTCGTCCGCTGCGGCCGTGGCACCTGGACCGCGACGTCCCCCGCGTTGCGCTTGTGATCATGCAGGGACTTACTCGCCCAGGATCGCGGCTGCATTCTGCGCGCTCTTTTGCCGCAAATTCGGCGATCCGCGGGCGTGAGGTGCCGTCGTCTTCGAGGTCCAGGCAGAGCGCACTTGCCGGCCTGGTATCTTCCCATCGTTATGTCGGACTGGAAGCTATCGATCCCAACACTGCTCGTCGCAGCTCTCGCGAGCGCGGCGAGTTTCGCCCCCAACTCTGCCGCCGCGTGCACGCGCGTGGTCTACATCGGACCGGGCGGTGAGGTGATCACGGCGCGAACGATGGACTGGAAGACAGACATCGGCACGAACCTTTGGATCTTCCCTCGAGGCGCGGAGCGCAGCGGCGGAGCCGGGCCGGACGCGCTGAAGTGGATGTCGCAGTACGGCAGCGTGATCGCCGCGGGTTACGACATCGCCACGACCGACGGCCTCAACGAGGCGGGGCTCTCTGCCAATCTCCTGTGGTCGGTAGAATCGCAGTATCCCGCCTACGATCGCTCCAAGCCGGGCCTGACGATCGCGGCCTGGGCGCAGTACGTGCTCGACAACTTCGCCAGCGTGCAGAGCACCGTGGAGGCCCTGCAGCGCGAGCCGTTCATGATCGTCGCCGACGCGGCGCCCGGCGAGAGCCGATTGGCCACCTTACACATGTCGATCTCCGACGCGAGCGGGGACAGCGCGATCCTCGAATACATCGGGGGGAAACTGGTGATCCACCACGATCGCAAGTATCAAGTCATGACCAACGCGCCGGTGTTCGATCAGCAGCTGGCGCTCAACGAATATTGGAAACACGTCGGCGGCGCGGTGGTGCTCCCAGGGACCAACCGCTCCGCGGACCGCTTCGCGCGCGCCGCGTTCTACATCAACGCGATCCCGAAGCTCGAGGACCCGGCCATGGCGCTCGCCAGCGTGCTCAGCGTCATCCGCAACGTCTCGGTGCCGTACGGCATCGTGGCGGCGAACGAGCCTTACGTCTCCGCCACGCGCTGGCGCACGGTCGCCGATCAAAAGCGCATGCTGTACTTCTTCGAATCCGCTCTGACGCCGAACACCTTTTGGGTCGACTTGAAAGACGTCGACTTCTCTCCGCGCACCGGCAAGGTCATGAAGCTCGACCTCGGAAGAGATCAGAAAAACATCTTCTCCGGGAACACCGTGAAGGCGTTCAAAGAGGCTCGGCCTTTTCAGTTTCAGGGGCTTTAGCCTCATCGGCGCTGAGACAAAGCCAGGGCGCGTCGACGGCCTCGAAGCGTAAGCCCGAGGGCTTACGGCGCTCCTCGATGTTGCTCTGAAGCTGCTCGTGCGCTCCCGAGTTGGTCGCGTGGCGCGGCGGTCGCGCCGAAGGCGCCTCGGGCTGTCGCGCCGAGGGCGCCGGCGCGACGGCCGTCGCAGCAGGCGCGCGCGCGGACGCGGCGGGCGCAGAGGGATCCGAGACGGGCGGCGCGTTCTCATCGAGGGCGGCTACACTCAGGCTCGCCAGCGCACTCAACACGACCGCCGAGCCCACCAGCGCGGGCGCGCGGCCGAGCGTGGGGGCTTCCGGCGGCAGGCTCGGCGACGCTTCGGCCATGGGCGCGGTTTGCGCGCATGCGGGTTCGGCCCGCAGGCGTGCGGGCATGCTTTCGCGCGACGCGCCTGTGATCAGCTCCGGCGCGTAGCCCAGCCGCACTCGCTCGCTCGCCAGCGGCAAAAGCGCCGCCCCGAGCGCGCGCAGGTCGGGAAAGCGCGCCTCGGGCTCCCTGCTCAGAGCGCGCATGATGATCGCTTCGATGGCCGGATCGAGGCCCCCGACCAGCTCGCTCGGCGGCGTGGGCGTGCCCGCCACGATCGCGGCCAGCACCGCGAACAACGAGTTGCCGTCGAACGGACGCCGGCCGGTGACACACTCGTAGAGCATCACGCCGATCGCGAACTGGTCCGTGCGCGCGTCGGCATGTCCCGCGCCCTGCGCTTGCTCGGGCGACATGTAATGCGGCGTGCCGAGCAGCGACTCGGAGCGCGTGATGATCTTCGACTCGGCCTCGGCGACCTTGGAGATGCCGAAGTCGAGCACCTTGGGCACGAGCTGGCCGTGCCGGCGCGCCAGGAACAGGTTTTCGGGCTTCAGATCGCGATGCACGATGCCGAGGTCGTGCGCGGCGGCGATCGCGGCGATCGTCGGCAGCAGCACGTCGAGCGCGGCGGCGATGCCGAGCCGGCCCTCGCGCGCGAGCACCGTCGCCAGGTCTTCGCCTTCCAAGTACTCGAGCACCAGATAGGGCGTGCCGCGCGCGTCGCTGCCGCCGTCGAGCACCGAAACCGCGTTCGGGTGTTCGAGCAGCGCAGCCGCCTCCCCTTCGCGCTGGAAGCGCTGCGCGAGCTCGCAGGAGGTCGCGTGGTGCGGCAACAGCATCTTGAGCGCGACGCGCTTACCGAGCAGCCGATGGCGTGCTTCGAAGACGACCGCCATGCCGCCTTGGCCGAGTTGGCGTTCGATCACGTAGCTGCCGAGCTCGTCTCCGGGACGAGGCAGGTCGACACTGACGAGGACGAGCTGATTACCAGGCTGCACGGCAGGGACTCCAACCGAGCGGAAGAAGGGCAGGTGTGTGAGTAGCGCGCCGCGTGCGCCTAGTGCGCACCAAGTAACCAGCTCGTGCACGGACCCACCAATCGAGGACCGTCGCGCCGCGCGCCGAGCGAGCCGCCCCACGATCGGCTTCCCGCGCTGCGTCATGCGCCGGCGGCGCGCCGTCTGCCGCTCGTAAGCCAGCCACCCGATTCGCCCGTGCGTGGCTTGCCATGGCGCGCGGCTAGATGCGCGTGAGCCTCGACGGCGCCCACCCGCAGTGCGCCGCCGACGTGTCTGGCTACCTTCTACTTCACCGTGCCGGCGAGCGCGTACGAGCGCGTACTTAGGTGCGGGACCTTGACGAGCCTTCCCCAGGCGCAGGAGGGAAGAGCGGCGCACGGTCGGCGAAAATCTGGTGCTCGATTGGAGATTTTCCAACTCGCGGGTCGCTTGCGCGCCGGCCTCCCACGCGAATATGCGGGTTTCCCGCGTGGGCCCTAGGCACGGCGGTTGCTCGCGCTCTCGCCTATGGCCGATCCTTTGCCTTTACGCTCGCTCGCAGCGAGCCGGCCGCGCGCGCCCGTTGGCGTTGCCGGCGCACGTTTCGGGCTCGGGGGGCTCCTCGGACGCTCTGCGCCGATGCAGTTGCTGCGCGGTTTGATCGCGCGGGTAGCCACCTCCGATACGTCGGTGTTGCTGCGCGGCGAGCGCGGCTCCGGCAAGGAGTCGAGCGCGCGTGCGCTGCACGATTTGAGCGATCGCTGCGCCGGACCGTTCGTCACGTTCGACTGCGCCGCGCTGCCGCCCGCGTTGATCGAGCGCGAGCTGTTCGGTTTCGAGCGGCCTTCCGGCGACGCTCCATCCCCGGAGCTCGGCGTGCTCGCACGCGCGCACGGCGGGACGCTGTTCCTCGATTCGGTCGCCGACCTGTCGAGCGAGCTCCAACCGAAGCTGTTGCGTGCCCTGCGCGAGCGGACGCTACGGCCGGTCGGAAGCACGCGCGAGTTCCCGTTCGACGCGCGCATCGTCGCGGCGACGCGCGGCGATCTGGCCGCCGCCACGGCGGAGGGCCGGTTTCGCGCGGACCTGTTTTTGCTCCTGAGCGCTGTCGCCATCGACGTCCCTCCGCTGCGCGCACGGCAAGAGGACATCGCGCTGCTCGCCACGCATTTTCTCGCGGAGTTCGCGGTGCGCGACCGCAAGGACGTGAGCGCCATCGCGGCCGCTGCGCGCGCTTGTCTGGAGCGCCATAGCTGGCCCGGCAACGTGCGCGAGCTGCGTGCGTGCGTCGAGCACGCGGTCGCGATGGCGAGGGATCCGGTCGTCGAGCTCGAGGATCTGCCGCCGCGCTTGCATCAGGTCGTCCGTGCGGCGCAGAACGCCGACGATGGAGCGGCGCCCGTCGCCTTGGTGAGCTTGTTCGAGGTGGAGCGCAGACATGTCTTGGGGGTGCTGACGGCGGTGAACGGCAACAAAACCAAAGCGGCCAAGATTCTGGGCATCGATCGCAAGACCCTGCAAACACGCTTGGTGCGCTACGGATATCGAGGGCGCAGGAGACGTCTGGCAGAGCGTTCTGCCGGCCCCTTTCGCGCGCAAGAATCGCCGCCCTTGAGGTGAGCGCGTGAGCAGCGCGTAATCGGACCTGAGGCGCGCAGCGTGTGCTCGGGTCCGAACCTCCGCGCCGAGACAGAGCCGAAACTGCAGCTCGCCCGGAAGTGCGCTGATCCCGCGCGCTGCCGCTGCGGCATGGTGTCGCGTCGTGAGGCGCCGCCTGGCCGGAGCGCAGGCTCGTGGCCTATAGTCCACGAGCTTGAAATTCGCTGGGGGTGGTCGATGAACGCCGAATGGTCGGCGAAAGGCGGCCTGAGAGAGTCCCCTCGAACCTGATCCGGGTCATGCCGGCGGAGGAAAGCGATGACCGAACCACCGAACGTGAAGCGCACCCAACTATCGCTCGCCGAGCCCGACGCGCTCGACGTGCGCGAGCTACCGCCGCTCGCGCAGAGCTTTCCCAACTCTACGAAGATCGAGCTGGGCGAGCTGGGCGTGCCGTTTCGCGAGATCTCGCTCGCAGAGGGCGCGGAGGCGCTGCGCGTGTACGACACCACCGGCCCCGAAGGAAACGACGTCCGCCGGGGCCTGCCGAAGCGCCGCGCCGCTTGGATCGCGCGCCGGCTCGAAGCCGAGAAGTCCGGGCGCGCCGGGGAAACGGGCGGCATCACCCAGCTCGCGTACGCCCGGCGCGGCTCGATCACGGAAGAGATGCGCTTCGTCGCGCTGCGCGAGAACGTCGAGCCCGAGTTCGTGCGCAGCGAGATCGCGCGCGGCCGCGCCATCATTCCGGCCAACGTCAGACATCCCGAGCGCGAGCCGATGATCATCGGTCGCAACTTCCTGGTGAAGATCAACGCCAACATCGGCAACAGCGCCGTCAGCTCCTCGATCGAAGAGGAGGTCGAGAAGCTGCAGTGGGCGGTGCGCTGGGGCGCCGACACCGTCATGGATCTGTCGACGGGCAAGCGCATCCACGAGACGCGCGAGTGGATCTTGCGCAACTCTCCCGTCCCGATCGGGACTGTGCCGATCTATCAAGCGCTCGAGAAGGTCAAGGGCAAGGCCGAGGAGCTCGACATCGACGTGTTCCTCGAGACGCTGGAGGAGCAGGCGGAGCAGGGCGTCGACTATTTTACGATCCATGCCGGCGTGCTCTTGCGCTACGTGCCGCTCACCGCCAAGCGCGTGACCGGCATCGTGTCGCGCGGCGGTTCGATCATGGCCAAGTGGTGCCTCGCGCACCATCGCGAGAACTTCTTGTACACGGAGTTCGATCGCATCTGCCAGCTGATGAAGAAGTATGACGTGAGCTTTTCACTCGGCGACGGCCTGCGCCCGGGCTCGATCGCAGATGCCAACGACGAGGCGCAGTTCGGGGAGCTTCGGACGTTGGGCGAGCTGACCAAGCGC
>CAZYWR010000648.1:0-2903 GCA_964651185.1 uncultured Polyangiales bacterium | reverse complement strand
CAGGCCGCCGCGCCGGCCTCGCGCATGCGATCTTCGAAGGCCGTGAGCGCCACCCGTGCACCTTCGCCGACGGCGATCACGATCTGCTTGAAGGGCACCGTCGTCACGTCGCCTGCGGCATAAATGCCCGGGACTGAGGTGCGGCCTTTGTCGTCGGTCACGATCTCGCCGAAGCGGTTGAGCTTGACCAGGTCGCTCACGATCGCCGAGTTGGGCGAGAGCCCGATCTGCACGAACACGCCGTCCACAGCGACCTCGCCGAGCTTGCCCGTGTGGCGATCCTCGTACTCGAGGCCGATCACCTTCGCGCCGTCACCCAGCACTTTGGTGGTGCGGGCCGAGGTCACCACGGTCACGTTCGCGCGCGACTGCAGGTTCTTGATCAGCACGGCGTCGGCCTTGAGCTGATCGGTGAACTCGAACAGGGTCACGTGCGTGCAGATCCCCGACAGATCGATCGCCGCTTCGACGCCCGAGTTGCCGCCGCCGATCACGGCCACGGGCTTACCCTTGTAGAAAGGTCCGTCGCAATGCGGACAGAAGGCCACGCCGCGGCCGAGGTATTCCTTTTCGCCCGGCACGTTGAGCTCGCGCCACTTCGCCCCGGTCGCGATGATCAAGGTGCTGGCCGCGAGCCGCTCGCCGCCCTGGATGCAGACCTCCTTCTCTGACCCGTCGACGACGCGCTCCACGCGCCGGTGTTCGAGCACGTCGATCGGGTAGCTGCGCACGTGCTTCTCGAGGTCGGCGACCAGGCGCGGCCCCTCCGTGTACGAGGTGCCGATCAGGTTTTCGATGCCCAGCGTCTCGGCCACCTGGCCGCCGAACTTTTGGGCGATGATCGCGGTGCGCAGGCCCTTGCGCGCGCTGTAGATCGCGGCCGAGGCGCCGGCCGGGCCCCCGCCCACCACCACGACGTCGTAGCGCTCGCGCGGCTTCGCCTCGCTCGCGGCGCCCTCTTCGACGCGGCCGAGCTGCTGCTCGAGGATCTCGACCAGCTCGGCGAAGCTGCTCTTCCCGACGTGCACGAGCTTGTCGCCGGCGAACACCGAGGGCACGCCCTGGATGCCGAGCCGCTCAACTTCGTCTTGGCACAGCTCGCCGTCGATCATCTCGTGCGTGATCTGCGGGTTCAACAGCGCGATCACGTTGAGCGCCTGCCCGACGTCGGGACAGTTGGTGCAGCTCAACGAGACGTAGGTGCGGAGCGCCGCGGGTCCACGCAGCGCGCGCACGCGCGCGCGGATGCCCGGGTCCGGGAGCTTGCCCTTCTCATCGGCGTTCAGGATCGCGAGCACCAGCGAGGTGAACTCGTGACCGCCGGGCACACCGCGAAAGGAGATGCCAGTCGGCGCGCCGTCGCGTTCGAGCGACAGCTTGACCCCGGTCTCGACCTCACCGCTGACGACCAGCTCGAGCTTCGGCGAAGTGGCCGCGAGCGCGCGCGCGAGCTCGAGCAGCTCGCCCTGCTTCTCGTGCGAGCTGTCCGCGACCACCAAACGGAAGTGCGCAGAGAGCGAACTGAAGACCTCGCGCAGTTGTGCAGAGAGCGCCTCATCGAGCATGGTTTTCGTCTCCTCGTGACGGGGTTTTGGCCAGCCTGCGCCGACGCGAAGGCAAGGAGAAGCGGAGCGCGCCGCGCACGCGACAGCCTACGCAGGGCAAGCAGCGCGGCGCGCGCCAAGGTTTTTAAGAAGGTCGCGCCCTGGGCTGAACTGCGGCGCGGCGCGAGGCGCAGCGGACGGCGATCAGATCTTGCCGACCAGATCGAGGCCGGGCTTGAGCGTGGACGCGCCGGGCTTCCACTTGGCCGGGCACACCTCGCCAGGATGTGTGGCCACGAACTGCGCCGCCTGCACCTTGCGCAGCAGCTCCTCGGCGTTGCGGCCGATCCCGTTGTCGTGGATCTCGGCGACCTTGATCAAGCCCTCGGGGTTCACGAGGAACGTGCCGCGATAGGCCAGGCCCTCTTCTTCGATGTACACGCCGAACGAGCGCGACAGGTGTCCGGTCGGATCCGCGAGCAGCGGATACTGGACCTTCTTGATCGTCTCCGACGCGTCGTGCCACGCCTTGTGCGTGAAGTGCGTGTCCGTGCTGACGCCGTAGATTTCGACGCCCAACTCCTTGAATTGCGGGTACTTGTCTGCGAGGTCGCCGAGCTCGGTCGGGCACACGAAGGTGAAGTCGGCGGGATAGAAGAAGAACACCGACCACTTGCCCTTGAGCGTCTCGTTCGTAACCGTCTTGAAGGCACCCTGGTGGTATGCCTGGACCTTAAACTCGGGGATGCGCGAATTGATGATGGGCACGTTGTCCTCCTGTGACGTGTCTACGGGCCTAAGCTAGGGCTTTCCGAGCTCCGAGACCAATACAACCTGGCTCCGAGCGCGATAGCGCGAAGCTATCAGCTGCAGCCCGGGACAGAGCGACGATGACGGCGGCGGCGTCCGCGACGACAAGCTGACTTGGCGGGCGCAGAGCGATGGCGCGCGAGCGCGACGATCGCGCCCGCAATTCAAAGACACTTGTCTCTTATAAAAGACCATGCCATGTTCGTCCGCGCTCTTACGAGGAGATTCGATCATGGGAGTTGGCCTAGATATTCGCCCCGTCACCGGACGGATCGGCGCGGAGATCGCGGGGCTCGATCTGGCATCCGAGCTCGACGGATCGACCGTGGCCGCGGTGCGCGCCGCGTTGCATCGGCACAAAGTCTTGTTCTTCCGCGAGCAGCGGCTCGACGCTGCGGCGCAGGTGGCGTTCGCGCGGCGCTTTGGTCAGGTCACGACCGCGCATCCGACCGTGCCGGCGCTGGCGGGACATCCCGAGATACTCGATCTCGACTATGGGCGCAGCTCGGGACGCGCGAATCGCTGGCACACGGACGTGACGTTCGTCGA
>CAZYWR010000647.1:0-6714 GCA_964651185.1 uncultured Polyangiales bacterium | reverse complement strand
TCCATCAGCTCGATGCGGTTGCCGTCGGGGTCTTCCAGCCAGGCCTGCCGGTTGCCGTCGACGGCGGTCTTGAGCGGCAAAAGCAGCTCGAGCCCGGCGTTTTCGATCTGCCAGCAGATGCGCGCGAGCTTCGTGCTGGCGGGGCCCTTGCTCGCGCGCGCGGGGCGCGCCGAGCTGCCGGTTCCAGGCGGCGACAAGATCGGCCGCCGCCCGCTCGATACGCACGTCGAGGCGCTGCGCGAGCTCGGGGCCGAGATCGAGGTGCGCCCTGATCGCTACGTGATGAGCGCGCCGCGCGGCTTGAGCGGAGCCGACCTGTTCCTGAGCGAGATGAGCGTGATGGCCACCGAGAACGTGCTGATGGCCGCGGTGCTCGCGCGCGGCACGACCGTGCTGCGCAACGCGGCGTCCGAGCCGCACGTGCAGGATCTGTGTCGTCTGCTGATCGCCATGGGCGCGCACATCGACGGGCTCGGATCGCACACGCTCACCATCGAAGGCGTGGCGCGCCTGCACGGCTGTAGCGCGCCGGTCGGGCCGGATTACCTCGAAGTCGGCAGCTTCATCGCGCTCGCGGCGCTCACGGGCGGCGAGCTGTGGATCCGCGGGGCGCGTCCCGAAGAACATCGCATGACCGCGGTCGCCTACGGCAAACTCGGCGTGCGCTGGCAGGTGCACGGCGACGACATCTTCGTCCCGCGCCACGCCGAGCTCGTGAGCCGCGAGGGCCTGCACGGCGCGGTGCCGCGCATCCACGACGCGCCTTGGCCGGGCTTTCCCGCGGATCTCACGTCGATCGCGCTCGTGCTCGCCACGCAATCGCGCGGCACCTGCCTCATCCACGAATGGATGTACGAGAGCCGGCTCTACTGGGTCGATCGCTTGATCTCGATGGGCGCGCGCGTGATCGTGTGCGATCCGCATCGCGCGATCGTGACCGGCCCCGCCAAACTGTACGGCCAGACCGTGTCGAGCCCCGATATCCGCGCGGGCATGGCGCTGTTGCTTGCGGCCCTGGTCGCCGAGGGCAAGAGTGTGATCCACAACGCACAACAGATCGACCGCGGCTACGAGCGTATCGACGAGCGCTTGCGCGGGCTCGGCGCCCACATCGAGCGAACGAGCGCGTCCGACGAGCGTTAGCTTCGCCGCGCGCGCCGCTCGCTGATGGCGCGTCGGCGCCTACGGCGCGGCGCAACACGCCTACCGCTGCACGTCAAGCCTGCACCGCACTCGCTGGAGCCCGTGCTCTCAGCTCCGCGGCTCACTGTTCGCTGCGCCGCAGCTGAGTCTTGACCAGGCGGACCTGATACGGATTCCAGGTCGACACGTTCCAGTAGATCTCCACCACTGGGTCGTCGGGCTTGGCGTCAGGCACCATGCCGGTCACGTCTTGCGTCCATGGCGCGATGATCGCGGCGCCGTACAGGTGTCCGGCCGAGTCGGCGATGTATTGCATGCTGGAGGCGGCGTCGCCGGCCACGCATTGCGCGCTGGCGCTGAGGAAGTCACCGGGGCTCAGATCCCGCGCAAACCCGGCGAGCGTGCTGATCAGGTTTCCCGGCTGATCCGTCGCGTCGGACGAGCAGGTGCCGGACTCATCGTCCGAATCGCACGCGAGCTGATCTTTCATGACCGCGGGCGTGAGCACGGGTCTGGCCGCACCGAAAGACTGCGCGAGGGGTTGGTCCGTGCGCGCGCGTCCGAACGGGTGCGGCGCGGAGCGCAAGTACACGGCGCCCGGCATGCTCTGCGCGTACGTGTCGCCACGATGGCTGGAGATGCTGGGATCACTCGAGGCCGGCGTGCTGCCGCCGTAGATCATCACCCAACGCTGAAACGCCGGGATCCACAGCGTGGTCATCTGATTGACGTCGTCGAACTCGGGCGCCTGCCAGTTCCAAGTCCAGTTGCCGCCCAACTTCATGAGGTTCTCGTCCACGCCGTAGAGGGGCTGCGCGTCGGCTTCGGCGCCCGTCCAGGTCGGATTGCCGCTCGCGTCGTAGCCGGCGAAATACTTCGGTGCCCAGGCGATGGCGCCGGTCGTCTCGTCGACGAAGCCGTCGAGCGGCTGGTAAAGGAAGAAGGGGAGCGCCTGAAAGCCGTCGTGCCCGCGAAAGGCCGGTCTTCCCCAGACCAGTAAGGTCTCGTTGCCCGGCTCGTAGTCGCTCTTTTCGGGGTGCTCTGGATCGAAGTGGGCGACGGCGCGCGCCGTGACGTTGAGGAACTTGTTGGTCCGGAAGGTAGAGCCGATCGCGAAGTCTTCCGGACGATCAGCCCAGTGCGCGCTCGCGATGTAGACCTCGGAGACCAGGCCGTCGCGCGGATCGTCCGCATACCAAGGCGGGCTGATGCTCGCTCCGTCGCGCTCCACGGTAAACGGCTCGGTCGCCACGCATACGCCGCGATCGATGTCTGCGCACACCGCGATCGCGCTGCAGTCGTCTCCGTCGCGGCAGAAGGCCGGGGTGGCATCGCCGGTAAGCTTGATCTGCGGCGCACAGCTGCCGATGTGCTTGCCCTGATAGCTCGGGTCTTGCGTGCAGACCGTCGACGCGGGGCAATCCGCATTTTGCGAACAACGCGCGTACTGGCCGCGCTCGAAGATCGCGAACGTGTGCGCGCCGTCGCTCCAGGCCGTGAGCGGCGTGCGCAGCATGCTGGTGTCGAGTACGCGGTCGTCCGTGCGCTCGCCAGCGTCGGGAAAGAGCCGCACACGTCGCCAGGACGTGTTGTCGCTCGCGTCGTCCAGCGTGTACTGCATGGTCGCGCACGCGTCGCTCGCCGGCATCGGCTGTCCGGGCGTGAGCGAGGCGGGCCGCTCTGCCGGGATGCGCGCGACCAGATCGTCGTTCTTCTTGACCGGATAGGCGCAGGCGGCGGCGGGCGAGGCCCAGGTGTCGCCGAACAAGAGCTCGAGCTGGTCCGGGGCGCCGGACACGCTCAGCAGCGGCACGGCGAAGCCCAAGTCGCTGCCAAAGAGGCCGGGTTTTTGCGCGGCCGGGCCCACCCACGCGCAGACATCCCAGCTCGTGCCGATGGGCTCCGCCGTCCCCGTCGCGCTCATCGTCGAGCGCGCGTGCTTTTGCGAGCCGCACGCGCAGAGCGCGCCGCAGATCGCGAGCGCGGTCGTGAAAGAAAGACTCCTCGCCTTCGCAGGGCGCACCCGCGCGCTTTGTCGCTTCACGAGGCGGCACGATGCAGATTGCAGGCCAAGCCCGGCGCGCGCACAGACCGCGCGTTTTGCGGACGATGCGGCGTGGAGCGCGGTCTTCTAGCCTGTCTTGCGAGGCGATCTTGCGGAAGCGAGGCAGAAGAGCGCAGGG
Source organism: uncultured Polyangiales bacterium (assembly GCA_964651185.1). Taxonomy (GTDB): domain Bacteria; phylum Myxococcota_A; class Polyangia; order Polyangiales; family DASUME01; genus DASUME01. Next base: position 3,388 of record CAZYWR010000647.1, on the reverse strand, counting down.
CAAGGTATAGAGGAACGCGATCAACAGCACAAAGCGAGGGAGAGTTCATGCGCGCGCTGGGGCGGACGCTTTCGATAGGGGTGCTGCTGTCGTTGTCTTCACCGCGCACCGCCGCGTTTTGCGCGCCGCCCTCGCTGCAACTCGTGCGTGTCGTCGACGAAGCGCGCGTGGAGGTCAGCGAAGGAAAGAGCCGCAAGACGTTGCGCCGAGGCGAGCGCCTCGGCACCTGGACGGTCGTGGAGGTGATCGCCTCGGGAGCGCGCCCCTATGCGGTCTTGGAAGACTTCACGCGTCAGGACGGGCACATGCTCTTCGTCGATGCAGAGGGCGTGCGCCTCGACCTTCCTAAGTCGCTCGAGTCGAGCCGCGCCGCAGCGAGAGGTCTGTATCTCGGCCACTCGCCGGAGGAGATCGCCGCCAGCGCTTCGGATTTGCTCGGCAGTGAGATGCTCGCCCGGCCTGACGATCCGGACTATGACGCCGTCGCGCGCGTCTTCCCTCCAATCCAAAAGGTCAGAGGAGACACACACGGCTTCGTCGGTGCTCCGGACACCTTCGACAAGGTGGGGTTCACGTACGGCGGCCGCGCGCCGAACTTCGATCCGGTCGTGTACCAGCCATCCGTCGACCCCATCCGGAAGCAAGGCAACGTCTGGCATGGCTTGGTAGGTAGCTACTTGCCTGTGCTGCGCTTCGTCTACCCCGACGCCCGAGGCGCCTGGACGGAGCTGCTCGCCTTCGCGCCTCTGCGCATCGTCAATGGCAACCGGCGCATCCAACCGGTCTGGTACCGCGTGAGCCGCATCGAGCGCGGCTCGCTGCAGTGGAGTCTACACGTCGACTCGTATCATCCTTACCCACCGCGACGCGCGGACGATCCGCGGCGCTTTTACGCCGATCTGAGCGCCTTGAAGGAGGGCTGGGACGACCTGCTGCGCCATGCCATGAAGGTCGACCTGCCCGAGGTGCGTGTCGCCGACATGGCGCGCTTCAGCCTGGTTCGGGCGATCATGACGCGGGTCGGCGACTTCCCGAAGTACGGCGTCTTCGACAAAGACTACGGCGGCAGCGAGCACGACGGCTTTCCAGATACGTTCACGGTCGAGACCGCGGCCATGCTGGAGTGGGGATTGCTCGAGCGTGCGGGCAGATATATTGACAACTACTTCTCAGAGTTCGTGCGCGACGACGGCTCGATCTTGTACCGCGGCCCCGAGCTCGGGCAGTTCGGCCGCATGCTCACGGTGGTGGCGCAGTACGCCGATCGGGGCGGCGACGGGAGCTTGTTGTTACGGCACCGGCGCCGCATCGACGCCATCGCGAAGCTCTTGCTCACGCTGCGCGAGGAGGCGTCGCGGCTGCCCGCGAGCTCCCCCGCGTATGGCATGATCTCCGGTTGGTGTGAAGCAGACTCGTGTTTGGAGGCGAATCCGTCGCGTTATCTGCAACCTTACTTCTCCAACAGCACCGAGGCGGCGCGCGGGTTTCGCGACTTGGGTCGGGTCTGGGCGCGCATCGGGAAGAGCACCGGCAACGCGGAGCTCGAGGCGTGGGGCGAGCGGCTGATCCAGGAGGCGGCGCGGCTGCGTAAAGACATCGAACGAGCGATGGCGCGCTCGCTGCTCAGCGTGGACGGCGCGAGCGTGCTCCCGGCGATCGCGGGCGCCCAGGAGCCGTTCGACGTCGCGGTACGCCGCGATCTCGCCGATCCGCAATTTCGCTCTTACCGTGCATACAACGAGATGATGTACTCGGGAAGTCTGTCGCCCCAGCAGGTGCGCGCGCTCGTGGACTACCGTTCCCATCACCACGACGTGATCCTCGGTGTGCCGACGGCCTACCAGAAAGCGGAGCTGGCCGGCTTTCTCGCGTACGGCTACGGCTACGGTCTGATCCAGAGCGACCTGGTTCGCGAGGCGCTGCTCATGCTGTACAGCGATATGGCGCATCAATACACGCGCGGCGCATGGATGGCGCCTGAGACGCGCCGGCCGTTGGTCTCCGAAGACGCCGCCCCCTATTGCACGCCCGCGCAGCTGGTCGCGCCGTTGATGACGCGCTGGCTCTTGGTGTTCGAAGACCCGGAGTCGGACACCTTGTGGCTGGGGAAGGCCATTCCGCGACGCTGGCTCGAAGACGGCAAGACCGTCTCCGTCGCGGACGCGCCCACACGCTGGGGCCGCATCGGCTTTGCGATCGCGTCGCACATCAAGCGCGGCGAGATCGCCGCGCGGCTCGAGCTGCCCAAGTCCGGGCTGCTCGCGGTCACCAAGCTCCGCTTGCGCGCCCCCGGTCAAGCGCGCATCAAGTCCGTCACGTTGAACGGCGAGCCCTGGACACAGTTCGAACCGGCCGGCGAGATCATCACGATTCCCTCGGGCACCTCCGGGAGCGTCGAGGTCGTCGCCCGCTACGGAGGACGCAGGTTTTAGCTGCCCAGCGCGCCAGGAGCGGTCGGGCGAGCTGACGCGGGTCGATCGCTGTTGACGGTGCCTGAGGTGCGCGCGCTGGCGTTCAGCAGATCGACGTAGTCGGCGAGGATGTGCAGGGTCTCGCGTACGATGGTGGCGTCCGCCCCGTCCTGCAGCGCGGACGCGCCCTCCAGATCGTCCGCGGGGGAGCCCTTCTGGGTGGATTGAGCCGGCTTGGATGGAGAGGCGGGCGCGGGGATGCCCGGGGCAGACGCGTTGGCGAGCGTGATCTCGTACTCGACCATGGGGGACGCCTCGCGCAGTGACGCAAGCGTTCGCGCTTGCTCGTCTCGTCGAGCCTTGTTTGCAGCGAGCTCCGCGCGCCGCTCGGCCTCGTTCAGCGAGACAGACTTCGCCTCGATCTTCTCCTTGATGCGAGCGATCTCCGTAGCGAGGTAAGAAAACTGCTGACTCTTTGCCACGCGCTCGGCCGAGCTCGCGCGCAAGGCCGCGAGGTAGGGCTGCACGCGATCGAGGTGCTCGTACTCCTTGGCCTTGACCACGTCCCAGGCGAGCGGGTTCTCCAGCGAGGATTCCGTCAGGTCGCTCAGATCGCTCAGCGAAGGAAGTACGATGTCGGAGGCGACCCCCCGCAGCTGGGTCGAGGCGCCGCTCGGTCGATAGAACTTGTTCGTGGTGATCTTGAGCGCGCCGGGATCGGACGCATAGCGCACGCCCGCGCTCTCCATGATGCGCCCGAGCGGCAGCATCGTCTGCACCGTGCCTTTCCCGAATGTGGACGGGTCGCCGACGATCAGCGCGCGCCCGTAGTCTTGGAGGGCGCCGGCCAAGATCTCTGACGCCGATGCGCTGAAGCGGCTCGTCAGCACCACGAGCGGACCGTCGTAGGCGACCGCAGGATCGCGGTCTACACCGGCTTCGATGTGACCGGACTGATCGCGCGTCTGCACGACGGG
>CAZYWR010000646.1:0-16811 GCA_964651185.1 uncultured Polyangiales bacterium | reverse complement strand
AGCAAGGCGCGCCGATGAAGGAATACAGGCGTATTTCGAGGAGGCGCAACGCCGCTGGCCGGGATGCATCGGCGCCGATCCGGGCCACTTCTTGTGGAACATCGAGCCCCCCCAAGCGCATACCGGACGCGGCTTCGGGGTTCGAGACTGCAAGCGCATACCGGACGCGGCTTCGGGGTTCGAGACTGCAAGTGCTTGCCGGACGCGGTTTCGGGCGCCGAGACGCCCGTGCTGGACGGGGGCGTGCTGCGGGGCGCGCTTGGAGCGCTCGCGTGGCGCCATCGATCGCGGTGCAGCCCAACCAGGCGGCACTCGCAGGGCAGTTCAAGCGGTGGAGCCGCGAAGGGGACGGAACATCGCGGCCCACCGCATGCGCCACCCCATGCGATACGACGCACCCGCGAAGCAATCACGCGACGCGCGCCCCGCAGCACGCCCCCGTCCAGCGCGGGCTGCCACGACCTCCGGGACAGCGCATGCGCTCGGACGGTTAGGGAGTGCGGCGATGCGAGTTGCCGCCGGCGTTGACGATGATGGGCAGCCCCTGTTTGTCGACGGGCACGAAGAAGAAGTTGCCGTCGTGGTTGTCGAACGCCTTGAACTGCAGGTAGCTCGGGGTCAGCGTGTGGCCGATCTTCTCCTGCGCTTCGGCCTGCGCCTTGCCGCGCGCGATGATGCCAGCGGCCTCGCCCTCCGCTTGGATACGCGTGGAGTCCGCGCGGCCCTGGGCCGTGGTGCGCATGATGTCGGCGTCGCGTTCGGCGATCTGGACTTCGTATTGCTTCTGCTCGGCTTGCTGGCGGGTCGCGATCTTGCGCGAGATCGCCTGGGTGACCGTGTCGTCGTAGTCGATGTGCCGGATCGCGATCTGGTCGATCTCGATGTAATGAGTCTTGACGATCTCGGCGAGCCGCGCTTTCACGACCTGTTCGATCTGAGGGCTCTCCTTCGCGAGATCGTTGTGCTGGTGACGCGAGAATTCGGCGCGCACGAGCGTGATAAAGGCCGGGCCGACGAGCTTGTCGTAGTAATCAGGCCCGACTTCCGTGTGAAGGTTGTAGATGCGGTCTTTCTTGACGTGATAGGTCGCGGTCACCGTGACTGGCACGTGCAAGTTGTCGGCGGTCAGCACGTGCACGACCTCGTCGCGGTTCTGCGCCGTGAGATCGTAGATGATGATGCTATTCCAAGCCCACAGAGGGTAGCGACCCGGCGGATAGAGGCGGGCGTTGAAGGAGGGCGTTCGGAAAGCGCGATAGAGAAGCCCAGCTTGGCCCGGCTGCACGGTAGTTCCGCACGCGGTGGTGGCGAGCAGTACGAGAGACAGGATGGTGGTTCGCACGAGGTACCTCTTTCGGAGCGCGATGGCGAGCAGCCGTCGTCGGGCCGGCGCCGATGACCGCGCCGAACAACGCTGGACTACTCGGGTTTCTTCGTACCGCCGAGCGCCTCGGGAACGGAATTGCAAAACGCACGGAGTGGAGAAAAGCCCCAGCTCGGGTGCTGCGCCATGAGTCGACCCATGGAGTCGGCAGGGGATCGACGACCCGCCGCGCCGCCGCGATGCGCCCTACAGCGCCCGAGGGGCTACGCAGGTCGAGCGCGTACGCGACGGCTTCATCTAACCGGCGCGCCTTCGCTCGAGGAGCGCGGAGGTTCTACCTCGTCGAGGCATGCCACGGCGACGAGAGCTTCATCGTCGAGCCGTAGTATGCGCGTAGAGCGCGCGTCTCCGTCATGGTGCGCGCGGAGAAGGCGCGCAACGGCGCCCTCTCCGCCGGCCATGCGCTCGCCGTCTCCATCGTTCCCTGCGCCCTGATGCTCAGGGTACGCGCAGTCCAGGAATCCGTTGATCCAGTCTGCAGACCACCGCGTCAGGTTCGGCGACATGAAGTTGGACGCAGCCCCGCCTTCGTTCGGCCAAGAGGTGCTGCGCGTCGAGCCGCCGCGCGGTCTGGTGCCCGACGCGGGCACACGTTCCGGCGGGCCGCGCCGTTGCAAGTCGCCGGATCAGCGCGTACGTACGCGCCGTATGATGAACACTTTCTCTTCAGGCTCTGCTGTCACCTTCCTATTGTGGACGCTCCGACTCGGGGCAATCGTTCTGTTACCTGCATGTGACATGAATAAAATCGTCGCCGACGGCACGGCCGCGCTCTTGAAGCAGGCCACTCCGGCGGTCGACGGCTTGTGGGACTACGAGCTCGCCGGGGTCGGCACGCAGTCTGCGATCATGCAGCTCGAGGCCTTCCACGAGGTCAGTCCCGACAACGAGGACCTGTCGCTGCAGCTCGCCAAGGCTTACGTGGGCTTCGCCAACGGCTGGGTCGAGAGCGACTACGAGATCGCATACGCCGCGGACGACGCGGACAAGGCAGACCGGCTGCGCCAGCGGGCGCGCCTGTTTTACCTGCGCGCGTATCAGCTGGCGCTGCGTTGCATGCGCAATCGTCACTCGGGGATCGAGCAAGCGCTCCACTCGAATCGCGAGGGCACGCTCGCGAAGTACTTGGACGAGCACTATCGCTATGCGGCCAGCGCGCCGCCGGTCTTCTGGGCGGGGCTCTCGCTCGCCGCGGCCATCAACTTGTCGCTCGATCAGCCGGACCTTGTCGCAGAGCTAGGAACCGCGAAGGCCCTGGTGGAGCACGCCAAGCAGCTCGACGAGATGTTCTTCCACGGCGGGGCCTTCCTCGTGCTCGGCACGATCGAAGCGGCACTCCCGCCGGCGCTGGGCGGGAACCCGGAAAAAGGCCGAGCCATGTTCGAGGAGGGATTGCGCAAGACAGACCGCAAGAACCACATGATCCACGTCAGCTACGCGCGCACCTACGCCGTCAGCACACAGAACCGAGAGCTCTTCATCAAGCTCCTCAGCGAAGTGATCGACGCGCCGGACATGGGGCGGAGCGTACGGCTGAACAACAAGGTCGCGCGCCGCCGGGCCGAGCGTTACCTCGCCCAAGCCAACCAGCTATTTTGATCGGCGCGGTTGTCAAAGGCGCTCGCCGGCGTCCGCGAGCGCGCGCGGTGCGGCCGGCAGCGCGCCGGAGAGCCGCGCCCGCTCACGCCAGAGCTTCGCCGCCTCGTCGGGGAGTTGGCGCGCGATGCGAACGACGAGCTGGGCGGGCAAGACGAGCTGCAAAACGGAAAAGACGCGCGCGAGGATGTACAGCGCGGTTTCGTGCTCGGTTTCGAGCCGGCTCGCCACGTCGCGCACGAAGTTGTCTCCTTCGCCCTCGATGAGGGCAGAGTCGTAGAGGACAACGGGCCGCAGCGCGATCGGCAAGCTGGCAGCCGCGAGCCTGAGATCGTAGTCGTCGAGCACATCGGTCAGGGCCGTCAAGACTGCGGCGAGCGCCTGCACCCCATCGACATGCACTGGTAGATCCCGCGCCCGCTCGATCGCGGTCACCATGAAGTTGATGCTAGGTGGGGTAGGCTCCGCGCCCGATGGCAGGGCCAGGCCGGGCGCGGCCTCCAGCCATAATCTCTGGAGATCGGGCGGGAGCTGCTGCGCCAGCTCGTCCACCTGACGCTCGGGGAGACGTGCGCGCAACACGCGCCAGACACCCTTGATGATCGATTCGGCCGTGATCGTGTCGATGTCGAGCCCGCGCGCGACCCGCGCGATGAACGCGGGCCCGTTCAGCCGCTCGCGCGGGCTCTTCTCGTCCGCGGGCGGATGATCGAACAGCTTGCGTACACCTGACGTCAGGATGGACAGCATGTGCTGGAGCGCCGCTTCGCCGAGGCACTCACCCATTCCTAGCGCGGTCGCGCTCACCGCGTCTTCGGCGCGAACCTTGGCTGGCAGCCAGGCAGCCGCTTCGACGTCCCGTACGAAACTGACGGTCTCCGCGTACTCGGGTTGGCCCCTTTCTGGCTGATAAGCATGCTTGTCTGAGCTCACACCGCGGCTCGCGAACACGTGCTGTAGATCCGTTTGCGAAATGAAAGAGTCTGACGCCATACGATCCTCCCGCTGCGAACGTAAGGACGCGAGCGCTAGCCGTGATCATGCCAAAGCGGTCGTAATCGAGGGCGCGCGCTGCGCAGAAGCCTCAAGTCGACATGGAGATGGTCCCCGCGGGATCGCGTGCGCGCTCGAAAGTGCATCAGCTGCCGTCCGGTTTTCGGACGCGGCATCGCGAAAACGGACGTTGTGGTTCGCGTTTCGAGAGCGCTCGCGGAAGTGATGTAAGCAAGAGTCGTGCCAGTGATTGGGTCGCATTGGGAAGCGGCTGTGCATGCGCAGCTCGCGTGGTGCAATGCGTGCTCGGTCGGCTCGTGGCGGCGCGGTTCCTATGCTAGCGCTCCACGGACGTAAGAGCGGAGATTGAAATCGTGGGCGAGCAGGGCGCGCTGGTCTTCGTGGTGGATGACGACGCCTGTTTGCGCAGCGCCATCGAGAATCTGCTCCGGTCGGCTGGCTTTGCCGCGCAATCGTTCGGCTCGGCACACGAGTTCTTGACCACGCGCCGCAACGACGCGCCCGCTTGTCTGGTGCTCGACGTTCGACTACCCGGAACCAGCGGCCTCGAACTCCAGCGCGTTCTGGCGCAACTCGATCCGACCCTGCCTATCGTCTTCATCACCGGATACGGAGACATTGCGACCTCCGTTCGCGCGATCAAAGCCGGGGCGGTCGAATTTTTGTCCAAGCCGTTTCGCGAGCAAGATCTGCTCGACGCCGTTGCGCAGGCGCTCGAACAGGCGCGGGTCGCGCGCCAGGTGCACGCCGAGCGCGAGCTGCTGCGCGCGCGCATGCGGTCGCTGACCCGGCGGGAGAAGGAGGTCCTCGATCTCGTCGTCACCGGGCTGATGAACAAACAGATCGCGAAGAAGCTGGGGATCAGCGAGGTCACTGTAAAGATCCATCGGGGACAGGTGATGCAGAAGATGGGGGCTTCGTCGTTGCTCGAGCTCGTGCGCATGGTCGAACGGTGCTGCGGGTCGCCCGCGAAGCTCGACGGTTCTCGAACCACGCACTGAAGGTCGGGATCCGTGCCGCTCCGTTCGATGACGTGCACAGCGCGTGCGTCCCGCAGGAACGCGCGCAGATCCTTGCTTTGCCGACTTGGGAGCAACCTGTGGCCAGGCAATCTTGACGAACTAATACTCGAGTCTGATAGCCGTACCGCCATTTTGGATTACTGTCCAGCATAGGGCTCGGGACGCGAGTACAACACAAACTCGCGTCGCGCTCGCTCCGCTGTGCTTGCCGACCTTCTAGCGACTTGGCGCACTCCCTTGGCGCACTCCCTTGGCGCACGTGCGTCAGGTGCGATGCGCATCGATCCGCTCGCCCCGACACGGTCGTTCGAACGATGGACGCACGCGGACCGAGGTCGCCGCGTCGATCGCGCTGGAAGCTTTCGCCGCCCGTGCGCGGCGCTTGAGCACTTGAAGAGAGGACGTGACCATGAACACACGACCGCTTGCTCCGCGCCTCGACTACGCGCCCGATGCGAAGCTGCGGCTCGAGCCTGGAGATCCCTTCGCCCGCATCGTCGGAACCAGCGCCGGACTGCGGCAGACGATCGAGAAGGCGAGGCTCGTGGCCAAGGTCAACGCGCCCTTACTGCTTCAGGGCGAAACGGGCGTGGGCAAAGAGGTCTTCGCGCGCTCCATCCACGAGGCCGGGCGGCTCAACGCTCCTTTCGTCGCGCTCAATTGCGGTGGATTGCCGCGCGACTTGCTCGCGAGCGAGCTGTTCGGCTACGTCGACGGGGCATTCACAGGAGCACGCCGGAGCGGGATGGTCGGCAAATTCGAAGCGGCCCAAGGCGGGACGGTGTTCCTCGACGAGATCGCCGAAATGCCCCTCGATCTGCAGCCCTATCTGCTGCGCGTGCTCGAGGAGGGGGAAGTCTGTCCGCTCGGGAGCACGAAGCCACGCAAGGTGCAGTTCCGTTTGATCGCGGCTTGCAACCGCGACTTGCGCGCGGAGGCGAGGGCTGGCCGTTTTCGCAGCGATCTTCTCTATCGCGTGTCGGTCATGTCGCTGAACATCCCCGCCTTGCGTGAGCGGCGCGACGACATCCCGGCGCTCGTGCATCATTTCGCGCGTTCGGTGGCGCACCGCGACGGCACGCCGCTCAAGTCGTTCTCGCCCGAAGTGATCGAAAAGCTGATGAGCTACCCCTGGCCCGGCAACGTGCGCGAGCTTCGCAACGTGGTGGAATCGATGGTGCTGCTCACGCAGGGAGAGGTGGTGGGGGCGAGCGCCGTGTCCGACGACCTCGCGCTGAAGATGCGCGAGATCGAGGGCAGCCGCGCGTCGCGCAGCGCCGCATCCACCACAGATGCGCCCCACCAAGGCCTGCAACGCCTCGAGCGCGATGCCATCGCCGATTCGCTGTACGCCCACGCTGGGAACCTCACGCAGGTCGCGCGCGCGCTGCGCATCGCGCGCAGCACGCTGTATTTGAAGCTGAAGAAGTACGGTTTAGAGTCGATCCTAGAGGAGCTCCGCAGCGGCGGGAGCGCGGGAGCGGACTAAGAACGCGCCGTGGTCGATGCGGTAGATGCGGTAGATGTCGTCGTCCGCGCCGTCGGCTCGCTCGCCCCCAAGATCGCCGCCCACGTCTGCGCGGAGCTCTGCGGATCGTGGGCGGCGATTCCGCTGTGGTCGACTCGAAGCATCGCGCTGGGCCTTCGTGCACGGGGCCGCCCAGGCGCTCAGACCTCGGGCTCGCTCGCGTTCGTGATCAGAGCGTATAACGTCGAACCTTGATATTGAGTCAGGGCCGCGCGCGCCCGCTGAGCGTCGAGGCGGTACACTTCGCCCTCGCGTTCCACGCGCGTGATCCCGGGAAACTCCGCTTCCAGCGCCTCGCGTGCGGCCTTGTGCCGGCGCACCGCTTGGTCGGCCGCGCCGATGCGCGCGATGTCGTCCATGCGCGCGAAGGCCTCCTCGAGCGTGGCGACGAGCTCGCTGTGCTTCCACGGTTTCTCGATGTACCGGTGGATCTCGCCGCTGTTGATCGCCTTGATCGCGGTGTCGAGCCGGGCGTTGGCGGTGAGCAGGATGCGCACCGGCGCGAGCGCCTCGCTGCGCACGTGCGCCGCCAATGTCACGCCGTCCATGTGCGGCATGTCGATATCGGACAAGAGCAGATCCGCGCGCTCAGCGCGCAAGAGCTGGAGCGCCTCGAGGCCGTTTCCCGCCACGCGCGCGCTGTGGCCGAGCGCGCGCACCACGCGGGCGAGCGCCTTCGCCACCTCGAGATCGTCGTCGGCGATCACGACCGTTCGCTTCGCCGCGTGCCGTTCGGTCATAGCGCGAGCCACCTCCGCCAGCCGGGGCGCGCGAGCGCGGTGAGCACGACTTCGAGCTCGCGCGCGAGCTCGCGCGCATCTTGCGGCCGCTGCTCCGGGTACTTGGCCATCGCCCGCATGACCGTGCGCTCGAGCGCCTCGGGCAGCGGGCCGTGCGGGCTCTCGGGTGTGGGCACCGGCTCTTCGATGTGCTTCGCGATCACCGCGCGCGGATCGGCGGCATCGTAGGGACAATTGCCCGTCAGCATCTCGTACAGCACGCAGCCGAGCGAATAGATGTCGGAGCGGCGATCGGGCGGATTGCCGTACGCCTGCTCCGGCGCCATGTACCAAGGCGTCCCCAAGGTGCCGGCCTTTTCGTCGGGTCGCGTCGCGCTGAGCGCCGCGCCGAAGTCGAGCACCTTGATGCGGCCGTCCGGCAAAAGAAACACGTTTTCCGGCTTGAGATCGCGGTGCACGATGCCGGCCCCGTGCGTGGCGTCGAGCACGTCGGCGATGGCGCGCGCGATCTGCGTCGCTTCGTTCGGCTCGAGGGCACCCGTGCGCGCGATGCGCGCCGAGAGCGTCTCGCCTTCGAGCAGCTCCATGACCATGGCGATGCTGCCGTCGGGCAGGCGCAAGATGTCGTAGACGTCGACCACGCCGGGGTGGCGCGTCGCCGCGGCCGCGCGCGCTTCGCGCAGGAGCGCCGCGTTCGCCTTCGAGGTCTGCGTGTTGGGCAAGCTCCAGAGCTTGATGGCAGCAGGCTTCTTCAGCAGCCGATGCTCCGCGCGGTAGACCACGCCGAGCGCGCCGCGCCCGAGCTCTTCCACGATGCGATAGTCGCCGATCGCCTCGGGCGCGGGCTGCACGCCGTAGCGGCGGCCTTCGGGCACAGCCACCTGTGGCATCGCGCGCCGCAGGTAGGCCTCTAGATGGCCCTGACCGGCGCGCACGCTCAATGTGACCGGATAGCGCTTGCCCTCGAGCTCGAGCTGAAAGCTGGCGAAGCGCTCGTCGCGCGCGGTGAAGTCGAGGCCGCCGATCAGCGCGAGCCGCGCGATCACCGCGTCGCCGAGCTCGGCCTTCAGCTCGACGCAGGTGACGAGGCCGCGCGGAAATTCGAGCGTGACCGCGTGCACGCCGCCGCGTGCCGGCGTGAGGTGAAGCGCCTCTGCATGCGTGCGGATCACCGCGAAGAGCAGGGCGTCGGCCACGGCCGTGGGCGAAGGCGAAACCACTTCGTCGATCGTATCAAAGCGCCCGCGCACGCGTATACAGCGGCGCTCGCGGTCGAGCGCCATTTTGCTAGCATGCTCGCCCCATGAGCTTGCTCGGTACCGAGCGCGAAGGCGCCCCCCCCGACGGCCTCGCTCCCGCGACCCAGGTCAGCAGCGGGCGGCGCCAGCAGACGACCATCTCCGGACGCGTTCCGGCGCCGCGTTGGGCGAGCCCGTGGTGGTTGTTATTCGCCGGTCTGGCGATCGCAGAAGTGGTCGCGCTCGGCGTGCGCAAACAGCGTGTGCCCACGGAGAGCGACTGGTCGAACGCCGCAGCCTACGTGCGCAGCGAGCTCAAGGCGAAAGACGCGATCGCGGTCGCGCCCGCCTGGGCCGATCCGCTGCTCCGGCTCTACCTCGGCGATCGCATCACGCTCAAGATGGCGGGACGCCCTGAGCTCGCGCCGTACGAGCGGCTGTGGGTACTTACGAGCCGCGGCCAGCGCGCGCGCGAGGCGCCGGCGCGCGCGCCCGACTTCGAGACGCAATTCGGTCGCGTGCGGGTCGAGCGCTACGATCTCGGTCCCTCGACGGTCGTGTTCGATCTCGCCGACGCGCTCGCGAGCGCGCGCGTGTCGCGGCAGATCGAAGGCGTCGAAGAGAGCTGTCTCTTGCGTACCTTTCCGCCGGCCGTGGTCGCGGGTGGTCTCGGCGGCGGCGTTGTGCCGCCGCGCCAGCGCTTTCAGTGCGACTTCGAGCGGCCTTGGCTGTGGGTCGGCCTGACCATGATCGAGACGCTCGAGCTCTCGCCGCTGCGTTGCATCTGGACGCATCCGCAGGGCCGCGACCCGATCATCGTCAGCTATCGAGACGTGCCGCTCGCGCCGCGCCTCGTGCTCTCCGCGGGGCTCGACTAGCACGACGAGCGCGACGAGTACAAAGCGCCGGTCACGGTACGCGTGCGCGTGAACGGGCGCGAGGTGGCGGCGCTCGTGCATCGCGACGGCGACGGCAAGGCGCGCTACGTGATCGACCTACGCGAAGACATGGGCGGCAACCTGCCCGAGCGCGGCGAGCTGCGCTTCGAGGTCACGACCCCCGAGCCGTTTCGCCGATCGTTCTGCTGGACGGGCACGCTCCAGAGCCGCGCGCGCGAGCCGGTGAAGGGGGCGCCGTGAGCGTCATCACCACGCCCACGCACGTCGGTCTGCGCGACCATGCCGTCGGCGCCGCGCTCGCCATCGTCTACTTGATCGTGCTGCTCGCGACCGCGGGCGACCTCGGGATGAATCGCGACGAGAGCTTCTACGTGACCGCCGCCGAGAGCTACGGCCGCTGGTACGTGCAGCTGTTCGACGATCCTGACCGCGCCTTGACCCGTGAGTCGATCGATCGCCATTGGAACTACAACAACGAGCACCCGGCGCTGATGAAGACGGTGTTCGCTTGGACGTGGCTGCTCGATCAGCGCGGCTGGCCGCGCCTGCGCGAAGCGGTCGGGCTCGATCCCGAGCCGCTCTTCAGCGTGCCCTCGAGCGCGTATCGCTTCGGCGGCATGTTGAGCGCGTCGCTCCTCTTGTGGCTCATCTACATCTTCGGCACGCGCGCCGCCGATCGCCGGCTCGGCCTGTTCGCTGCGCTCTCGTTCGCGACTTTGCCGCGCGTGTTCTATCACGCCCACCTCGACTGCTTCGACGTGCCCATCGTGCTGATGATCACCTGGGTCACGTACGCCTACTGGCGTTCGCTGGTGTCGCCGCGCTGGGCGATCATGACGGGTGTCGCGTATGGCTGTGCGCTCGCCACCAAGCACAACAGCTGGATCCTGCCGGGCGTGCTGCTCGTGCACTTCGCCTGGGTGGCGGGGCAAGAGATCGCGCGCCGGCGGCGTGGCGAGCGCAAGCGCCTGACGCTCGTGCCTTACTGGCTGATCGCCATGCTGACCATCAGCCCGCTCTTGTTTTACGCGAGCTGGCCGTGGATCTGGCACGACACGTTCGACCGCCTCGCGGCCTACGCGCGCTTCCACTTGCATCACGAGTACTACAACATGGCGTACTTCGGCGTGAACTACTTCAGGCCGCCGTTCCCGACCAGCTACGTGTTCGTGATGACCCTGTTCACCGTCCCGCTGACGACCATGCTCCTGATGCTGGTGGGATTGGGCCTGCGCGCGCGCGCGCTGATGCCGGAGTGGCTGGCGCGGCGCATCATGCCGCGCGGCGAGCTGCGGCCCGACGCGCGCGCCACCGACGTGCTCTGGTTCGCTTCTGTGCTCGTGCCCATGCTCGTGTTCACGCTTCCCTCCACCCCCATCTTCGGCGGTACGAAGCATTGGTTCACCGCTTATCCGTTCTTGTGCTTGTTCGCCGGTTATGCGGCGCTGCACGTGATCGTTTCGGCCGAATCGCGGCTGATCAGCCGCGGGCTCGCGGAAGCGGGGCCGGTTTCGATCCTGGCCATCACCGTCCTGCTCGCGCCCGCTTTTGCCGAGACGGCGCACAGCCACCGCTTCGGCTTATCTCATTACACGTGGGCGGCCGGCGGCGTGCCGGGCGCGGCCGACTACGGCATGAACCGGCAGTTCTGGGGCTTCACCACCGGCAGCGTGGTCGACTTCTTGAAGCAAAAAATGCCGAACGGCGGCAGCGTCTACCTCGGCGACACCACGTTCGTCGCGTTCGAGATGCTCAAGCGCGACGGCCGCCTCCCGCCCAACATTCGCGCCGAAGGCAATCTGACGGAAGCCGACTACGTGCTCGTCCACCACGAGCACCACATGGCCGAGATCGACTTCCAAGCCTGGCAAGCCTTCGGCAGCGTCCAACCCGTCCACGTCCTGACTTACGACGGTGTGCCGATCGTCAGCATCTACGAGCACCCACGGCGCAGGCGGGCGCTGCGCTGAGCGAGCGCGCGATCTGCGAGTCGCTCAGGACTCGCAGCAGTCCTTCGGGCCTTTCTGGCCGATGCAGTTGTCGGTCATCACCTGCCAGACCTTGTCGGCCATGGCCTTGCCGCCTTGCTGGTTCGGGTGGATGTCTTCATTGAACCAGTCGGGATGCCCCTGGAACACGGGCACCATATCGATGAATGTGCAGTGCAGCTTGCCATTCGTGAGCGTCCCCGCGCCGTCGCACAGCGACTTCGCCATCGGCAGCGCGTAGTCGAGGATCTCGTTCGGATTGTCGTCGCTCAGGATGGTGTTGGCCGGCACATGGGGATAGAAGAAATAGACCACGTCGCGCACGCCGTTCGACGCTGCCTTCATCATCATCTGCTTGGCCGCATCGAGCGCGAGGCTGATGACCTTTTGACAACCTGAGTCCTTCGAAGAGCCCGTGGCAGTGCACGATTGGCCCGTGGCGATTGTGGGATCTGCGAGCAGCACGTCGTTGCCGCCACCATCCATGACGATAGCGTAGATCTCCGGGTTATCGGCCAGGGCTTGATCGAGCTGGGGAGGGATGAGTCCGAAGCCCCCGGTCGCCAGCGAGTAGCCGCCGATCGCATAGTCAGGCCACTGCTGGCCCGAGTCTCGTGCGAGATCTCCCGGGAAGTCGTGGCTGCCCCAGTTGATGTACGAGTCTCCGATCAAGACGACTTGATTGTCGTTGGTGATGCACTTGGGCTTCAGCGTTCTGCCCGACCCGGAGCCGTCCGACCCCGAGCCTCCGGCGTCTGATTGGCCGCCGTCGCTGTTTGCCGCGCTGCCGCTATCGCTCTTCGTCGCGCCGGCATCGCTCTCCGCGCTGCCAGCGTCCGCTTTGGTTCCCGCATCGGTCGCGCCTTTGGCCCCGCCGGCGTCCTTCATCGCGATGGCGGACCCAGCGTCGGTCTTGGACGGCGGCATGTCGTCGCCGCTGCTGTCGTCGCCGCTGCTGTCGTCGTCACCGTTGGCGTTGTTCGTGTCTCGATCGACGTTCGACGACGATCCACCCCCGCACGCGCCCAACGAGAGCAGCGACAGCGGCAGAGCCCAAGCAAGCACAGTTTTCATCATGATCGCGTGAGCCTAGCGGACTCGCTCTGTGCTGGGGGTGAAAGCGAATTGACCGGGGCTAGCTTCTAGGGTGGCTTGCCCGCCCCGTCCGCCGCCTCGAAAGTGAGAGCCGTCACGCAGCTGTCCGTAGACGTCGCAATCATTCAACCCGGCGCTCGACCGAGCTCCCGGGCAGCGATCCGTCCGAACTCGCGCAGCGCTGTCTTATCTTCAGTCATAGCGGCATAGAGTCGGTCGAGGTCGATCGAAGTGTACGGATGCGCGAGCACGTTTCGGAGGCCCGCCCAACTTTGCAAAGCCAGTGATTGCTCTGTCGTCAGCAGCCGATCCTGCGCGAGCCGAACGAAGACGTCGCGGTAGGTCTCGGGGACGCCCAGGCCGCGTTTGGCGACTCGCTCGATAGCGAGGTCGAGGCAGCACTGCGCCACCAGTTCGAGCGCGCGGCTCACCTCCAGCCAGGTATCTAGGTCGGCTTCGAGGCCTCCAGCCAAACGCGAGCAGCGACTCCTGGCGCGGGGCGCGCACGTCGCGGCGCGACACCCATTGGTGTGAATCCGGCCGATGAGGCGCAACGGTGTCGATTGCGCATCCGAAGATGCAACCGGTCAGTGGCTCGGCAAGCGGTCACCATGCACGCACGTATAGTTGGCCATAGCCAGTCGGCCAGAAGGGACTTCACGATGAGGAACGCTATTCTTGCCCTCTGCATCGCGCTAGCTTTGGTTCCTTCGTGCAGCGATCCTCAATGCGGGCCGCAGCAACAAAAGATCGGGACGGTTTGCGTCCCGAAGCCAGATGCTGGAGCCGTCGGCGATGATGAAGAGATTGCACCTAATGAGGATGGCGGCGCGTCCCAGCGAGAGGGCGACGCTAACCAGTCGGCTAACGATGGCGGTTCCGCGGAACGCGATGCGGCGATCGATTCGTCGATTCATCCCGAGCGAGGCTCAGCGGAAAGTGACAGCGATGCCGGTTTCTCGGACGTCGACTTGGCGAACTCTGACCGGGACGCAAACTCAGAAGCAGCCGCGCGCGGGGATGCTGCGGAGCCGGATGCGGGTCCGGGTTCTGATAAGTGTAAAGCCGATCTCGATTGCACACGGAAAGGGACCGGTACTGCGTTCTGCGACATCGGCGAGGGCGTCTGCATCGAGTGTATTGACGCCGGACAGTGCGGGGGCGGCAAGATTTGCACCTCCAACAAGTGCGTCGTAGCGCCGCGTTGTGGCGATCGAAACGTAGATCCCGGGGAGGAATGCGACGACGGGAACCTCGATAACACCGACGACTGTATCAACTGCAAGTTGGCCACGTGCGGTGACGGCTATGTCAGCACGACGAAAGGAGAGACTTGCGATCCAGGGTGGTCGACGAAATGGGACCCCTACAACTGCGATCCAACCCTTTGCGTGCTTCGGGACCTCTATCAGGGCTGCATGGCCGGGAACAATCTGGACTGTGGCGGTGCCACTGGCGACGGTGTATGCACTTACAGTTACTGCTCGCCACGTTGCCCCAGCGGTAAGGACGAGGACTGCCCCAAGGCCGCCCCGACCGACGCGCCGAAGTGCATTAGCGGAGCCTGCCTCCTCGGATGCACGACCGCGGAGGATTGCCCGGGCTCATCGTTCGTTTGTTTTACCCGAGGCTTCTGTGGTCGCATGGAGACCTGAGCTGCGACTCACCCACGATCCCACCGATCCAACATGCTCCGCCGCAGTCGCTCCCAGGTCGGCTTGAAGTCGGCCCAGCGGCTGATCAGCGTCGCTTCGTTCTCGAGCCGCTTGTCGCGGTCGCGTTCGAACAGGACGCGCCCTTCCTTGAGTACGTTGAACTGAAAACGCGGCGCAGCGCCCCAGAGCGGCCGAAGATCGACGAGCGGACCGCGAGGAGCTCCCTCCGCTTGAAGTCTCGCGGCGAGTGCTTCGATGCGCCGCGGATCGAACCTGGGCGCCCCCAACATCAGGGCCACATCGAGATCCGCCGCCGGTTCATCGCGAGCGGCCGAACCGTGAACCGTATAGATATACGGCGAGCGCCTCGGACTCCGGGGCGAAGATACGGGCTGCCGCCTCGGCGAGCCGTTCGTGGTCCTCGCGCCTCAGGCGCCGTCGCGTGTTCGCCGGGTCATGCACCGTTCACATCTTAGCTTCCGGCGGCTTTCCTGCATAAGCGAGCAGGCGAAGGGGCCCGCGGGCGCGAGCAGCCTCGGGAGCTCGCGATGGCGAGATGTGCCACTGTCATCAGATCAGATGCCGCCGGCGCGGTTCGGTTGCGCTTCGGCGAACGAGCCGAGGAACGCGCGGCGCTGGACCGCGAGCCGCTCTTCGGGCTCGGTTTCACGCAGGCTCAGCGCGCGATCGAGCTCGGCGAGCGCAGCGGCGTTGTGCGTGCCCGCGTAGAGCGCTTCCAGCTCGCTCGGCTCGTCGCACTCGTCGGAGTGCGCGCCGCAGCGCTGATCGATCCAGGTCTTGTCGGCGAGCGTGTAGCGCTCCTCGAGCCGCGCCACGAACATACGCCGCGCCGCCGCGCGACAGCGGTCGTCGCCGATGCCCATGCAGTGCACGGCCGCGAAGGACGGGAACTGCTGGTCGGTGAACCCTTGAAAGATCGTCCCGCAGGGTTGATGGAAGCTTATGCCCTCGACCTCTTTGCGCTGCGTCGCCGGAGCGCTGCGCTTTCCATCGCACAGCGGCGCGAAGACGATCGACCCGTAGCGCTGTACGAGCGGCGGGTTCTCGCGCAACTTCGCGCGCGCGTCGCGTTCGCGCCCTGGCGCGCCGCTCGCGAGCTCCTGACTGAACGGGTCGTAGGTCGTGCCGCCCTGGTTGCTGCGCGCACAGCAGCCGCCCAGGAGCACGGCACACCACATCAGCTGAATCCAGCGCATCGTCCGGTTCCCCCGAAGGGGTATCGGTCGTTCTCCGGACGATCTGGAGGGCGCCGCGTCAGCTCTTGAAAAGCTGATTGAACGCGTGCACGTCGCGCGCGCGCAAGCTGCGAAACGCGAGCCCGACGCCGTCTTCGCGCACCCAGCGCACCACGGCCGGCAGCTCGCCTTCGTAGCGCAGGCGCGGTACCGCGAGCCGTAAGGCTACTTCGGCCCCGAAGCGCAGTGGAGCGTTCGTGTAGACGAACATGCCACCGAGACTCAGGTCTTTGCTGTGCGCTCTGTATTCCTCCCCCTTGTGCACCAGCACGACATCGAGCTTGATCGGAAAGCGGTCATGCGATCGTTGGTCCTGCAACGAGCCCCCTCCCTGCGCACAGCGCCCGCCCCGCCGCGCACCCAGCCTTCAAGGATAAACGAACGGACGGAGCGAATGTTCAAAGATGAGGATGTCGATGCGCGTGCGCAGGCGCGCGCCTTCAGCGCCGTCTTCGCGCTCCTCGCGACGGCCGTCGCCTGTTCGCTGCTGCTGATCGTGGCGCCGCGTCCCGTGCCTCCCGATCGGCTGCCCGCTTTGCGTCTGTCTGCGCGGCTCGTGGCGGACCAGCTCGCGCGCGATCGCGCGCTGGCCTTGCGGGCGCCGGCTGGTCCCGAGGTCGCGCGGCTGCTCGCGCTCTACCGCGAGGAGGGCAGGGCGGAGCTCGTGCCGAGCAGCGACCTCACGCGCACGCAAGAGCATCGAGCAGAGCTCCGCGCGCTCGCGCGCGCGTTGTTCGCCCGGCTCGGACCCGAGGGGACGCGCGCCTTGATGGCCTCCACGGTGGAGGCAGCCCTGCGCGCGCTGCGCAGCCGTGCTCAGGACGAAGAGGCGCGCGGGCTGCTCGGGGATTTCCCCCGTCTGCTCGTGCGCTACGGATACCTCGAAGCAGACGGGCGCGAGGTCGCGCCCGAGCTCTCGCTGCGCGCGTTCTACAAGGCCCGCTTCAATCTGATCTGTGAGCGGCCGCTGGCCAGCGATCTCAGCCCGATCGAGATCCAAGCCTATCAGGGCTGGCACGCGCTCCACGCCGGCGGACTCGCCCCCGAGCGGCGGGCGCGCGCGGCGCGCGCGTTCTTCGAGGCGGGCGGCGCGTACGGGGCAGAAGCGCTCGCGATCTGGGCGTATCAGGGCGGTTCACGCGCCGAGGCGCGCGCGCTCCTCGAGCGCGAGTACGCGCGGACAGGCGCGCTGCGCCTGCGCAACATGGCGCTGTACACGCTGCAGGACTGAACGAATCAGCGGTGGGCCGAGGGCATGCTGAGCAGGTCGTCATCGACCGAACGGGGCGTACGGCTCGTACCCGGCGTCCCCAGTATCTCCTGGGGGCTGTCCTCGCCGCCGACCTGGAGCGAAGCCGTTGGCTGGGTCGGCCGCTTGGAGAGGCTCGGGCCCGAA
>CAZYWR010000645.1:0-5638 GCA_964651185.1 uncultured Polyangiales bacterium | reverse complement strand
GGCGTTGTTTCGCGACCTTCCGATCACGACGGTGGTCGAACACTTGCAGCTGACCTTGTCGAACAGTGGCGCGGGCAAGATCGCTCCCAGCGCGGTGATGCAGGCACGTGCTCGCCTCGGCGCAGCTCCCCTCAAGTGGCTGTTCGAACGAACGGGCATGGAGTGGGCGTTTGCCAGCGCGCGCGAGCTGGAATGGCGTGGTCTCGCGCTGTTCGGAATCGATGGGACCACCGTGCGCGTTCCGGATTCTCCGGACAATCGCGCCACCTTCGGCAGCCAGCGCGGACACCACGGCGACTTCGCGGGCTATCCGCAGCTTCGTGTGACCACCCTGATGGCGTTGCGCTCGCATCAGCTCGCCCGCGTGAACTTCGGCCCCTACCAAGGAGAGCGAGCGCTTGCCAAGGAGCTGTTCCATCACATCCCCGAGCGTTCCCTGACGATTGTGGACCGTGGTTTTGCGTATCCTTCGGACCTCATTCCGATCGAGAAGATGGGCGGTGAACGTCACTGGCTCACACGCGCGCGCGCCTCTCAGCGATGGACGGTCGTCGAACGGTTCGGCAAAGGCGACGCGCTTTGCGAAATGAAGCTGGGCTACAGCGCTCGGTCGGGGCGGCCCGACTTTCCGCTTCTGTGGAGATTCCGCGTCCTCGAGTACAAGCGCAAGGGCTTCAAGCCCAAGGTGCTGATCACCTCGCTCACGGACCCCAAGCGCTACCCTGCCAAGGAGGTCGTTGACCTCTATCATGAGCGCTGGGAGCTTGAGCTTGGTTATGACGAGGTCAAGACCGAGATGCTCGAGCGCAAGGAGAGCATTCGCAGCAAAACTCCCGAGGGCGTGTACCAGGAGTTCTGGGGCATCCTGCTGGCCTACAATCTCACCCGCGCAGAAATGCTGCAAGCTGCCAGGTTGGCGCAAGTCCCGCCGACCCGCATCAGCTTCAAGTCCTCGCTCCACGCCATCAAGCACTCGCTGGTCTACTTCGCGCTCATCACGCCCGGCAACCTACCCAAGGTTCTGGAGCGCCTCCACCACGAGATTGCCGGGTACGTGCTGCCCCCGAGGCGCAGTCACCGGATTTACCCGCGCGTGGTGAAGATCAAGATGAGCAGCTACGACCGAAAACGGACGCCGGCCACCCGGGGTCGAAAGCGGCGGCCCGCTAAGTGACTGGCATTGCCTTTAGGCCGGTGCCGTCGGTCGCCATCCACGATCCTGCGAGCAAGCTCTTCCAGTGCGCGCCGTCGACGGGCGCGAGGGTGTCGGCGGCGCGCTCGATTAGCGAGACCAAGGTCCCCATCGCGAGATGCACGCCGCGCTCGGCAAGGTCGCGGCGAATGCGGTCCAGCGGCATCAGCAGCACGAACTTTTGGTACACGAGCCAAGCCAGCCACTCGCAGGTGACCTTGGAGCGCTCGTACGGCGCCGGCAGCGAACGCGGCGTGGTGCGCTCGCCACACACGCGCGGCAGCGACACGTCTTGCGGCTCACGATGCGGCGGCGCTGGTGCTCCTTCACGACGTGCAGCTTCTCTTCGAGCACCTCGTCGACGACGTCCAGCTTGGTGCTGCCGCACCCGGCGCACGCGTCCGGACGCAGGGCGTGGGTCTCGGCCTCGAGATGGCTGGGCACCGGCTTTCGGCCACGCGGCTTGGCGCTGCGCTTCGCAGGCGGCAGCTTATCCGGCTTGGGAGACGGACGAGGGCGCTCGTCGAATGCCTTCTGGGCAGCGGCGTCGAGCTTCGGCGGCGGGTCTTGGGTCTCGGGAGTCTTCGGACGGGACTTGCTCTTCTTGCGCTTGGCGATCGGGAAGTTCCGCGATTCGCTCGTTCAGCTTCGCCACCTGCGCGGCCAGCTCCGCATTTTGCGCGAGCGCCACGTCGAGGCGCGCAAGCATATCGCGCAGCTGCGCGCGTAGCTCTTCGTTCTCAGCATCGAGCGGGTCCCGAGACACGTGCGCAAAAGATCACGATCGGAGCGGGTTGTCGATCCCCTGCGATCTTTTCCTTCACGCCGAACGCCGATACAACCCGCCGCGCGGCGTCGTGAAGTCGATGCCCGCGAGCAGAGACGCGAACGTCGCCCCGTCGATCGACACCTGCCGCTCGTCTCCGGTCACGCGGGGAAGCTGAAAAGTGCCGCGTTCCAAGCGCTTCGATAGTAGGCACCAGCCCGAGCCATCGAACCAGAGAGCCCGCAGCAGACGGCGACGACGGTTCATGAACAGGTAGAGGTGGCCGTCGAGCGGATCCAGACCGAGCCGTCGCGTGGCGCCGGCGAGAGCGTCGAACGACCCGCGCATGTCGGCAGGCTCCATCGCGACGAACACCCGGACCGTGGGCGGCAAGCTCAGCATGATGCCAGCACCGCCACCAAGCGCCGCAGCGTTCCCTCCTCGAAGTGGTCGTCCACCTCGACGCCGTGGGCCCCGACGCGAACACATAGCGAGCAGCGGGGAGCGCAGGACCAGGCGGGACCAGCTCGATCAGCGAGACCGGACGGACCGACCGCACCGGTTTGCGCGCGCGACTCGCGCCGCGTTGCAGGTTGATCGTCCAAGCTCGCAGCGACCGACCGTCCACGCCCTCCGAGCGACACCAGGCGGCCGGCGACAACCCCGACGCCTTCACTGCCATCATGCACGCACGGGCGCCCTCCTCGTCGCGGATCTTTCTGCGCTCCATCTCACCCTCCGCGCGTCAACCCTGCGAGGAACGAGCACGGAGATCATCACGGCATCGCTGATGGGTCACACCTCGAGCTTGCGTCGTGGCAAGTCGCGACCTTCACGGTCGCACCGCTGTTGCTGCACCAGTGTTGGAGGTTGCTCAACTTCTACCGTCGCGAGTTTGCTGCACGACCTTCGATCGTGGCCTGGCACAGGACGGGATCGAGGCAGCTCGTCGCCGGATGAGAAACATGAACGGGAGCGCGAACGCGAACGCAACGTGGAGGCAGAGATCGGGGCATCGTGGGCTGAACCTGATAGGTCTACTACTTCGTCACCACACTACACCGCGCACGTGAGCCATCCAATACTCAGCTTTGCGAGCCTCGCGTAAGCGGTGCGAGTGTGATCGCGTCCGATCACAACGCGGCGCCTGCTCACTAGACGCAACCCGCCGATTTCAGCGAACTTGCTGCGGGCAACGCGCAAGCGCACCGAGCCACGCCGCGATGTGGTTCTACGCTGGCTCTTGATCAAGTTTTCAAGGAGCTCGGATCATGACGACAGAGGGAACCAGGCCCGTCGCGCCGCCGCGCAACCCTTACCTTGCCGACTCGAGCTATCCCGTCGTCCACGCCAACTCCGCGCAGACTGACTCGACGATCGAGGCCGGACCGCGCGGACCTACGCGCCAGCTTTCCAACGACGAGCTGCGCTACCACGACCTCGGAATGTGGGATCTGTTGTACCTGGTCTCCGGGCCTTACGCCGATGGCAAACGGACTGTCTGGACCAACGGCAGCCAGTACATGACGAAGCTCGACTACGACACGTTCGACATCATCGCGAAGCTGCGCATGCCGGGTACGGACCATCGCGATGGTCTCGCGCACGAAGAGTTCATTCGTATCTTCGACTCGGATGCGAGCTTCTCCGACAAGCTCGAAGCCGCCAAACAGTCGGGTCTTCCGCCCGTCGATGGCGTCTACACGCTGCTCGATCGCGACAATCAATACGTGGTCGCGGGCAAGGGCTTCGTGCGCATCTACGGCGACACCAAGCGAGGCGACCGACTCTCGGGCATCGATGTGCGCGCCGAGTGGACATGCCCCAAGGAGATCACAGGCAGCTTCCAGGGCATGAACATGACGTTCGACGGTCGGATCATTCTCGCGACCAGCGACGGCTATGTGCTCGCGCTCTCGCGCGACCTGCGCGAGCTTGACTCCCTGCGGCTGCGCTTCGCCGAACAGGAGATCCCGAAACTCCCGAAGGGCGTGAGCTGGGTGCGCAACGGATTTTGCATCGATGAGCAGGGTGGCATCTACATCGCCTCCAACGCGCACCTGCACAAGGTCATCTGGAACGGAAATGGGCTCTCGATCGAGGAGAAGGACGGCGCGTGGAGCGAACCCTACTCGAACTCGCTCGGCCGTGGCTCGGGTTCGACACCGACGCTGGTCGGTTTCGGCGAAGAGCGCGACAAGCTCGTGGTCATCACCGACGGCGACGTGCTGATGAACCTCGTGGCCTATTGGCGCGAGGAGATTCCCGCGGGTTGGAAGCAGATCCCAGGAGCACCATCGCGTCGCATCGCGGGGCAGAAACCAGCCAACTTCGGTGACGACACGCTCAAGGCCGTGCAGTCCGAGCAATCGGTGGCGGCATATGGCTACGGCATGATCGTCGTCAACAACGAGCCGCGCAATATGCCTCGCGATCTGCTCGACACCCCACGGACCAAGCTGATCGCCATCGGCTACCTGAGCTACCTCGAGCCCTATCAAGCGCACGGCGTGCAGAAGTTCGAGTGGGATCCAGAGACCAAGACGCTGGCCAGCGCGTGGGTCAACCGCGAGGTGAGCTCGCCCAACTGCGTTCCGTTCATCTCCGCGGGCTCGAACATGGTGTACGTGTCGGGCGCGCGTGAGAACAAATGGACGCTCGAGGGACTCGACTGGGACACGGGCAAGAGCGCGTTTCATTACACGCTCGGCGGGGCGCGCTTCAACAGCTTCTACTCGCAGCCCGCAATCGACACCGAGGGGCGTATAATGGTGAGCGCACTCTACGGGGCGCTGCGCATTCAACCTTCCGGTTGAGCGAACTAGCGAGTGGCAGCGACTTTGCGAGCTTCCTGAAGCAGCAGCTCGCGGCTCACCTGCCAGAAGAAGCGCCCGCGCCGGCGCTGCGCGTCCGGCCAGAGTTCGCTCGTCACTCGTAGCGACTCACCAGGATGTTGGCCTCGCCGCCGTCCGACTGCGTCCACACAGCGAAGCCGTTGCCCGCGGCGTCGAGCCCGACCGCGGGCGCGCGCGTCGGTTGCGTGAGCATCGAGTCGCTGACTCCCGCTCCAGCCTCTCCCGGGCGCGTAGTGGCTCGCGTAGACGTGTCGTTCGCTTCGCGCTGCGCGCGACCATACCGCGGTCAATCCGCCCCGACCGTCGGCCGCTACCTGCAAGCTATCCGACACGCCCGCCGCGCGTTGATCGATGTTGGCTGGAGCTCCCCATATCCGCCCGTTGAAGCAGCTCGCCCACACGTTAGTCCGTGATGTTCCGGTGCGCAACCACAGCGTGCAGGCGTGACCGTCAGAGCTGAAAATGGGTCGGGCCTGCGGTTCACTGGGAGCGAAATGCATCGACGCCTTCGAGCTTGTCGTAGGCGCCGTGCAGGATCATGTGCCCCAACTCCATCAGCTCGAGCGACTTGTGGACCCAGAGGGCCGCCACGCCGCTGCCGAATGTGATCGGATCGAAACTTACGTAGAGGAGCCCACGTCCGAGCAGCTCCAAGCGACGAGAGAGCGTCTGAATCCGCTCGATGTGCGCGACGTCTTGCGGACCGAGCTCCGCTTCGACTTCACGCTTTCAGGGCGTCGAGCACGGCGCCAAACGCGCGAACACGCTCCGCCCGAGAGGTATGGTTCGACCGGTCGCGCGGGGCGGGGCAAGCGCACGCGGGGA
>CAZYWR010000644.1:0-2033 GCA_964651185.1 uncultured Polyangiales bacterium | reverse complement strand
GCCACGTTGGCGCTGATCGGCGCGGCCAGCTACGCCCGACTGATGCGCAGCGAAATGATCGAAGCGCTGCACAGCGACTACGTGCGCACCGGGCTGGCCAAGGGCCTGTCACTCGCGCGCGTGGCGCTTGTCCATGCCGGGCGCAACGCGCTCCTGCCGGTGGTCAATTTGCTCAGCGTCTCCTTGCGCGTGCTCGTCTCGGGCGCGGTGATCACGGAGAGCATCTTTGGCTGGCCCGGGATGGGCCGGCTCGCGGTGGAAGCGATAGGTGGGCTCGACCTGCCGGTGGTCATGGGTATCGTGTTCGTGGCGTGCGCGGTCGTGCAGCTCGGCAATATCGCGGCGGACCTCGCGCTGTTCGCGCTCGATCCGCGCCTGCGCCAGCACGGATGAGCCGCGTGCCGCGAGCGCCGGAGACGGCCGGCCGGTGAACGCGATAACCTTCGCACAGGGGACAGAGCGACATTCCATTCAGTCATCAGGGGAAGCAGATGCACGTGTACGTGGAGAAGCTCGGTGAGCACGTGGGGCAGAAGGTCGTGCTCAAGGGCTGGCTGCGCGGGCTGCGCTCGAGCGGCAAGCTGCACTTTTTGACGTTGCGCGACGGCACGGGCGACGTGCAGTGCGTGATCTTCAAGGGCGACGTGACGCCCGAGCTGTTCGAGCGGGCGGGCCACTTGCGCCAAGAAAGCTCGCTCGCGCTCGAAGGCACCGTGCGCGCGCACCCGAAGCACGCGAACGAGTACGAGATCGCCGTATCAGCTCTCGAGGTGATCGCAGAACCGACGGGCGAGTTCCCGATCACGCCCAAAGAGCACGGCACGGACTTCCTGATGGATCACCGCCATCTGTGGCTGCGCTCGCGCCGGCAGCACGCGATCATGCGCGTACGCCACGAGATCATTCACAGCGTGCGCACGTACTTCGAGGAGCACGGCTTCACGCTGGTGGACGCGCCCATCTTCACGCCCAACGCGTGTGAAGGCACGAGCACCCTATTTCAGACCGACTATCACGGCGAGCCCGCATACCTCACCCAATCGGGGCAGCTCTACGGCGAAGCGGCGGCGGCGGCGTTCGGGAAGATCTACGTCTTCGGGCCGACCTTCCGTGCGGAGAAGTCGAAGACGCGCCGTCACCTCGCCGAGTTCTGGATGGTGGAGCCCGAGGTGGCCTTCCTCGATCTCGCGGGCGACGTGGATTTGGCCGAAGACTTTCTCTGCTACATCGTTGGGCGCGTGCTCGCGCGGCGCCGCCCCGAGCTCGCGGTGCTGGAGCGGAACCTCGCGCCGCTCGAGCGCGTGCAGAAGCCGTTTCCGCGTATCCGCTACGCCGAGGCGGTCGACATCCTCAAGGGCAAGGGGATCGAGTTCAAGTTCGGCGACGACTTCGGTGCGCCCGAAGAGACCGCGATCAGCGAGAGCTTCGATCGGCCGGTGGTGGTCACGCACTATCCGAGCGACCTGAAGGCGTTCTACTTCAAGCGCGATCCGCACGATCTCTCGGTCGCGCTCAACATGGACGTGCTCGCCCCCGAGGGCTACGGCGAAATCATCGGCGGCGGACAGCGCGAGGACGACCTCGCGACGCTGGAGCAGGCGATCGACGCCCACAAGCTTCCGCGCGAGGCGTTCGATTGGTACCTCGATCTGCGCCGCTACGGGAGCTTCCCGCACGCCGGCTTCGGGCTCGGGATCGAGCGCACCGTGGCTTGGCTGTGCGGCCTCGAGCACGTGCGTGAGACCATCCCCTTTCCGCGGATGCTCAACCGGCTACGTCCTTAGCGCTGCCAGCTTGGGGTGGGCTCGGAGGCGTGGGGGGGTCTGTTCCCTCTGTGCGCCGGCTTAGCGCTGCCAGCTTGGGGTGGGCTCGGAGGCGCGGGGGGTCTGTTCCCTCTGTGCGCCGGCAACACGACAGGGATAGGGCAGCGCGCGGGCATCCTGATCCGAGGGACTTCGCGAACACGTCATTCGGAGCAGGCAAGGCGGTGCGCTTTGCTTCGCGAGCACCTTGCGGGCTCTGATCCCTGATGT
>CAZYWR010000643.1:0-5699 GCA_964651185.1 uncultured Polyangiales bacterium | reverse complement strand
GGGCGTCGTCCGCCGACGACAGCGTCACGAAGGCGAACCCGCGCGGACGTCCGGTCGCGCGATCCCGCGGAAGGCTCAATTCATCAATACGCGACCCGGTGCTCGTAAAGAGCGCGCGCAGCCCATCGTCCGTCACCGTATCGGGCAGCCCCGCTACGAATAACTTCCGGGCGTCCTCTTCAGTCCCCATGTCTGCGACTGTCTCCTAGACGCGAAGGGCAAAGCCCGCCCTTCGTGGGATCCGCTGCAGCGAATCCTTTGGCGAGGGTACCCGTGCACTCCCACGCGTCAAGGGTTTCAAGAATGCCTTCGTCAACTTACGAGCGGTTCGCACGAAACATGTCAGGGGACCCTCTTTTCACGCTTCCGCCTCCCATGCATTAATTGAGCATGGCTGTGCCTGGGGGATGGAATAGGTTGGCAGCGCTGGGAGCGCTGGGGCTTTTGAGCGCGGCAGCACCGGCGCGCGCCTACACGATCAAGCATACGGACACGGGGGCGACCGTACGCTGGCACATCAACGCGGTGAGCCTGCGCATCGACTCCAGTATGCAGGGTTATTTCACGGACATCCCCGTGCAGGGCGTCCTGACGGATGCGACCCAGGCATGGGCGGGGCTGCCGAACGTACCCGATCTCATGATCAGCGACGGCGAGCCCGGGCCCAAAGGCTACGACAGCAAGAAGGGCACGAGTAACGGCGTGTACCTCATCCAGGATTGGGAGCTCGCAGACAGCTCGCTCGCCGTCACGGTCGCGACCTTCGAGACCAAGACCGGGAAGATCGTCGACACCGACATCCTCGTGAACGCCAACCATCCCTTCGCGCTTCTGCCCGACGGTCCCGATGCGCCGGCGGAGAACTTCGATATCCGCGGCGTGTTGACCCACGAGCTCGGGCACGTGCTCGGCCTGGGCGAGGACTACGACGTGCGAATGGCCACGATGTGGCCGAACGTGGCGCGCGGAGAGACCCATCAGCGCGACCTCGACGAAGACGACGAAAAGGGCGTGACGACCGCCTACGCGGACGCGACCGCCTCCGACACGGCCGCGGCGTCGAGCAGCGGCGGCGGCTGTGGCGTGGTCGTGCACCGCAACCGAGAGATGAGCCCCACGATGTGGCTCTTGCTCGGGGGTGGACTCGTCACGGCGGGCCTGTGGCTACGAGCGCGCGCACGCACCGGCAAGGGTCGCAGCGCGCCGCTGCTCGCGATGGTGCTCCTGTTTGGCGCGCCTTTTCCTGGCGACTCGACCGACGGCGACAGCTCGCAGGAGCGCGTAGAGGTGCTGCGCACGCTCGCGCTGCGCCGCGCGCCCCTGGAAGATCGGCGAGCCGGTCTGGCGCTCGCGGCCCATTCGCCGAGCGCCGAAGTGCGCATGGCCGCCGCCGCCGTGCTGGAGCGGAGCGGCACGCGCGAGGACACGACGCTGGCGGCAGAGCTGACGGTCGATCCCAACCCTGACGTGCGCCGGATCGCGATTCTGGCCCACGAGCACCTGCGCTCGGCGCCGCCCGCGGCCCGCATCTCCGCCGACGCGCCCGAGGCCAAGTCGCGCCTGGACGCGCTATTCCATGGCGCGGTCGACGTCGTCCAGGGCGAGGCAGTGAGCGCCGGGGCGCACATGCAGAACGGCCTGGTCTGGTCGCACTTCCTGGTGCACGGCGACGACCAAACGGTGGAGCTGCACGTTCCGGGCGGCAGCATGGGCGACATCACGCAGGTGGTCTCCGAGCAAGAGCCGCCGAGCGACGGCAGCCAGGTGGTAGTCGCGCGGCGGGCCCACGGGCCGCACGCGTGGGCGCACCTGCGCGATGGCGTGGTCTACGGCGGCGCGCTCGGCGATGGTCCGGCCATCGAGTGGAACCCCTGAGTATCTGAGCGTCAGCGCGCTAGTCGGTAGCCGATGCCGCGCACGGTCACGAGGTGCTTCGGATGCTCGCTGTCGGGCTCGAGCTTGTTGCGCAGCTGGGCGATGAAGTTGTCGATGGTGCGCTGCGTGCCGTGATGGTTGGGGCCCCACACGCGCTCGAAGATCTGGCGCCGGGAGAGCACCGCGCCGCGCGCCTGCACCAGCGCCTTCAGGATGTCGAACTCGGTCGCGGTCATCTCCACGAGTTCACCGCGCCGGCGCACCTCGCGCGAGGCGAGATCCACCTCGACGTCGCCGAACGCGAACGACTGGCCCTCATCTGCAGGTGCAGGCGCCGCGGGACGCAGCCGGCGACGCAGAGCGACCTTGATGCGCGCGAGCACCTCCGCAATGCCAAACGGCTTGGTGATGTAGTCCTCCGCGCCGAGCTCCAGCCCCATCACCTTGTCGGCCTCGGCGCTCTTGGCGCTCAGCATCAGCACCGGCGTCTGGTTGCCCTGGGAGCGTAGATGGCGCACCACTTCGAAGCCATTTAGCTTGGGCAGCATGAGATCGAGGATGATCACGTGCCAAGGCTCGCGCATCGCCAAGTCGAGGCCGCGCAGCCCGTCTTCGGCGATGCCCACCTCGTAGCCCTCGGCGCTCAGGTTCATGCGCAGGCCCAGCGAGATGGACGGGTCGTCCTCGATCACGAGGATGCGGCAGGTGCTATCGAGGCAAGCTTCGGTCATCGGGGGTGGGTCGACGGAGCCGGGTTTGCGAGCGCGCCCGCTTGCCGGCTGCCCTGGTACGGCAGAAGCAAAGTGAAGGTGCTGCCCTTCCCGAGCTCGCTCTCGAGCTCAACGCGACCGCCGTGGGCTTGCATCACATGGCGCACGATCGCCAAGCCCAGGCCGGAGCCTTCGACGTCGCTCGAGAGCAGCTCGTTGGCGCGATAAAACTTGTCGAAGATGCGCCGGTGCTCGCGGCGCGCGATCCCGATCCCCTGATCGATGACCGCGATCCGTACGTACCGATCGTCGGCGTACGCCTTGAGCCGGATCTTGCCGCGCTCGGGCGAGTACTTGTAGGCGTTCGTCAGCAGATTGACGAGCGCGTCGACGATGGCGGCGCGGTCGACCCGCACGATCGGCAGATCGGGCGCGATCTCGACCGAGATCGTGTCGCGCCGACCGACATAGCTGGAGTCGAACTCCTGAACGGCGGCGTCGACCACGTCGCGGATCGATTCGGGCTTACTCTCGTAGACGCGCTTGCCCGCCTCCATGCGGCCCCAGTCGAGCAGGCGCTCGATGCGGCTCGTAAGCCGCGCGGTCTCGCGGCTGAGCACGTCGAAACAGGCGTCGACCTCGGCCGGACTCGAGACCCGTTTCAACTGCAAGGTCTCCACGAACATGCGGATCGAGGTGAGCGGGGTGCGCAGCTCGTGGCTGACCTTCGAAACGAAGTCGGATTGGAGCTTCGAGAGCGCTGCCTCACGGTGCACGAAGACCAGCGCCAGCACCGTGCCCGTGGCCAAGAGCCCGACCAGCGTGACCACGAGGATTCCGAACAGGATGTTCAGGTTCGCCTTGTTGAACACGAGCATCACGATGCCGAGCACGAGCAGCACCACGCTGGGCGTGATGATCAGCCACACCAGCGCGAGCACGATGCGCGTGAAGCCGCGGTTCGCGGTCTCGCCGTGGACCAGGCCAGCTCCGGGGCGCAGACTCGGCATGCTTCGGGCGCTCGCTCCTTGTCATCTCGCTCACGCGTGCAGCTCACCATTCCGCAGCGCGCTTCATCATTCGCTCGCACGCGCCAGCGCGTGCCTCATCATTCGCTCGCACGCGCAAGCGCATGCCTCGCAGCAGCCTAGCCCTCTTCCTCTTCCTCGGCCCAGCGCACGAGCGCCGTGACTCCGATCGCGACGCTGCACTTCGCGCATAGCGGCGGCTCTTCGTAGCTGGCCTCGCCGCCGCGAGCGAAGACGAGCAGCCCGCTGCCGGCGTCCCCTGCGACGGGTTCGCCGCAGGCGTCGCAGAACAGGAGCGCATACGGATGGCTGGTGGCCATATTCGGACACTATAGCGCGCAGACTGGAGCGCGGGGCGCAAACGCGGGGCGCCCCTGCCCGCTGCGCGTGCGAGGGTGCTCACGAAATCGGTCAGCGCGCCGAGAGAACTGCCTCGAGCTCGGAGGGCTCTTTGGGGATATCTCCAGTGAGGTTCTCGTGGCCATCGGCGGTAACCAGCAGGTCGTCCTCGATGCGTACGCCGATGCCGCGATAGCGCGGGTCCACCTCGGCGTGGGGGGCGATGTAGAGCCCCGGCTCCACGGTCAGCACGAACCCGGGCTCGAGCGCCCGCGGTGCCCCGGCTTGGTGGTAACGACCTACATCGTGGACGTCCATGCCGAGCCAGTGCGACGTGCGGTGCATGTAGAAGCGCTTGTAGTCGCCTTGCTCGAGGATGTGCTCGCGTTCGCCTTGGAGCAGGCCGAGCCCGAGCAAGCCGTCGACCAATACCGCGACCGCGCGTTCGTGGATGGTGTCGAGAGTCGCGCCGGGACGCACCTGCTCGATGGCGGCGAGCTGCGCGCGCAACACCAGCTCGTAAATCGCGCGCTGCTCCGGGCTGAAGCGTCCGCTCACGGGGAACGTACGCGTGACGTCGCTCGCGTAATAGCCAAACTCCGCGCCCGCGTCGATCAAGACGAGCTCCCCCTCCTCGAGCCGCCGGTCGTTGCGCCGATAATGAAGGATCGTCGCGTTCGGACCTGCGCCGACGATGCTGCCGTAAGCCGGGCGCTCGCTGCCGTGAGCCCGGAAGGCGCGCAGCAGCTCCGCCTCGAGCTCGTATTCGTAGCGCCCCGGCCGCGCCGCGCGCATGGCTGCGAGGTGTGCTTCGCGCGTGATGGCGGCGGCGCGCCGCATGACCGCGATCTCCTGCGCGCTCTTTTTGAGCCGCATCTCGTGCAAGATCACGCCCGGATCGACGATCTCGCTCGGAAACTCGCCGGTGCGGCGCGCGCGCATGCGCACGACGTCGAGCGCCGCGAGAAAGCGGTCGTCGAAGCGGCGGTCGAGGCCGAGCCGGTAGTACACGCGGCGGGTGTTCTCCATGTAGCTCGGCAGCCGCTCGTCGAGCTCGCTGATCGGGAACGCGGCGTCGACCCCGAGTTCGCTCGGCGCGCGCTCCGCCCCGAGGCGAGGTCCGTCCCAGGTTTCGCGCTCGGGGTCGCGCTTGCGCAGGAACAGCACGGCGTGGTGCTCGGCGTGCACGGTCGTGAGCACCAGCACGCTCTCCGGCTCGTCGAAGCCGGTCAGATAGTACAGGTCGCTACCTTGTCGGAATTCGTGCTCGACGTCGTTGTTGCGGATCGCGGTAGGTGGCGCGGGGAGGATCATCACGCCAGGTCCCATCGCTTCGAGCATTGCCTTGCGTCGGTCCGCGAACATCCGTGCTCCTTAGAATAACTCCGCCAGTTTGTCGGTGCTGCGCGCGCGATCGGCGTCGAGCTCGCGCGCGAAGTCCTCGACCGCAAGCTCGCCGGCGCGCGCCAGCGCACCGCGCAACGGCTCGCCCGCGCGCGGGTTGAGATACCAATCTTCGTCGTAACGTTCGCGCAGCGCCCAGGAGAGGGCTGGCGCATGGATTTTCGCACGAAACGGACCGCCTGGGGCGAAGCGCAGCACGAGCGTGGCCAGCGCCGCGCGCGGCCCGCTTCCGAGCAGCGCCTGCTCCGCGAACGCGGCGGCTTCGTCGATCGCCGGCTCGGACCCTGCGCTCGCATCGGCGCGCAGGGAGCGCGCGAGCACCGCGCCGGCCGCGAGCCGGCTA
>CAZYWR010000642.1:0-3727 GCA_964651185.1 uncultured Polyangiales bacterium | reverse complement strand
CAGCTGATCGCCGAAGACGTGGCGATCGCACCGTACGCGTATGCGCGCGTATGCGGCGCGGCGGGGTTGCAGCTTTACGCGACCGCGACCCTCTACGCCGGGCGCGGCCAGCTGGTGCTCGTGCGCATCGAAGACGCTCCGCGCGAGCTCGGCCGCTTGCCCGACAGCCTGCCGCTCGCCGTCAGCCCGGGCGGTCGGCTCGAAGAGCTGCGCTCCGTGGGCGCGGCCGGCGACGAAGTGTCCGCGGAGGCCGCGCTCCTTCAGGACGAACGCGCGGAGCTCGCCTTGGGCTACTCGGTCACTGGACCGCCGAGCGCCTTCGAGCTTCGGGCCGGCAGCGCGCGCGGGCACATTCCGTTGCACGGCGGAGGCTGTTTTCGCATCTCCTTGCTCGTCCCGTTGTCGCACGGCGTGGCCCTCGAGGTCGAAGGACCAGGCGACAAGCGCTGGTCCACCCGCAGCGCCGTGGAAGACCACGCCGCGGTCGCGCTATGCGTGCCCGAAGACGGCGCGTACAGCGTGCGGATCCAGGCGCGACCCCTGCGGGGCATCGCGTTCGTACGCGCCTTCGAGCATCGCGGCATCGACCCGGCGCGGGCGCGCGAGCTGGGCGACGCCAGCGCGCTCGCCATCGCTGAAGCCGAACACGTAGCGCACGCACGCGGCCTTTCGCTCAGCCACTTGGGCGACGCGTGGGTCGAAGGGAGCGCCCCCCTGGTTTGGCCGCTTCACGTGGAAGATCAGGGCTGTTACGCGCTGGCCGTGGTCTCGGAGGTGGGCGCCGCGGGCGTGGACGTTCGCTTGACCGATGCCAACGGCGTCATGATCGCGCATAACGAAGGACGTCGGGGTGTACCGATGATCTTTTCGTGTCCGCGGGAGGCCGGCTCGGTGCGACTCATGCTGAAGGCGCGCGGGCCCGATCTACCCGTGAGCGTTTGGCTCGGTCGCCACGTCGATTCGCGCGGCTCCGCGCGCGAGCAAGGCGCTGACCTGCGTGCGTCCGCGCGCGACCAAAACACGGCGGCGCGCGGGACCGCGGGCGCGCGAAACGATGAAGCACCGGCGCGAAGCGGAGCCCTGCCATGAACGCGCGGACCCTGGTCCTGCTCGGGCTCGCAGTCGTGGGACCCGGGTGCTCTTGGCGGCACGCTGGAACGGTCGCACGTGGCCAAGCGGTCGCGACCGTCGAACCGGCCGATGCCCTCGACCTGCAGGTGCGCGGACTGACGGCGAGCCTAGAGACAGAGGGGCTCAAGCCGGGCCCGCTGCTCGAGCGCGGGTTCCTGCCGCCGGGCGGGCGCGCCGCCTACTTGGTCAAGATCCCACCCGCTGAATGCGCGGTGATCGTCGCGCTCGCCACCGCGAGCTTGGCGGACCTCGATGCGTCTCTGTATACGGCCGAAGGGGTGGCGCTGATCGAGGACGACAGCGCCAGCGCGCGTCCGAGCCTGACGTTCTGCGCCTCGACCCAGCCGGTCGAGGCTTATCTCACGCTGCACGCTTATCAGGGAGCCGGTTCCTTCGTGGCCGCGCAGTTCACTCGTCCCGCGCGCGCCGATGACGACCTGCACACGTCGCTGGGTGAGCGCGGCATCTCGGCTCTCGGGCAGCTCGCCCGAACATTGCACGAGCGCGGCTTCGAAGACGCTGCGCCCCGTGTCAGCCTGCCGCTCGGCGACGCGCGCCCGGTGCGCATGGCCGTGAATGTCGCGGCCGGCGAGTGCTACACGCTCGCGGCCGAGGGCGGCGAGGGACTCACGGAGGTCGGCATTCGCTTGGTCGATGCGGAGGGCGGCGAGCTCGCTTACGGCATCGGCGAACCGCAGCTGGCCGCGTTGCAATACTGCGCCAACACGCGCGCCGAGCTCGCGCTCGAGGTGGTCGCAAAGCACGGCCAAGGAGTCGCGCGGGTGGCCCGTTTTCGTGCCGCGCAAGCGGCGGTGGGCGGGGCCCGAGCGCTTTGGCTGGGCGAGCCGTCCCCCTCGGCCGCAGCTTGGAGCTCCACCAAATCCAAGCAGCCGGTCGCACACAAGGTTGCACCGTTTTCGCGGGAGCTCGTGCGCCTCAAGCAGGGCGAGATCGTGGAGCTCGCGCCGAAGCGTGGACGGGCCGGCTGTGAGCGGTGGGAGGCGGAGCTCGAGCCGGGCCTCTCGCGCGCTACGCTGCGCGTCGAGGACGACCAGGGCGAGCTGCTCGGCGAGGTCGACGCCCAGCACATGCACGCCTGCGTGATCGTGTGTGCGCCTGCCAAGACCCGGCGCATCACGCTGATCGGGCGCGCTGGGTTCGGGAGCGTCACCGTCTCCGGCATCCATGTGAGCGCCCCAGGCGCCGACGCGCGCGAGCAAGCCGAGCCCCGAGCAGGCGAACGAGACGGACAACTCTTGCGCGCTCAGGGCTCGACCGGCACCTCGTCCGCTTGCGCCTGCGAGGCCGACGACGCGCGGGCCCGCTGCTCGGTGTCCTCCGGCCGCCGCTGATGGAGCGCGGCGCGCGCGAGGATGGTCTCGCACAGATCGCCGAAGTTGTAGCCGGCCTCCTTGGCGATCTTCGGCAGAAGCGACGTTTCGGTCATGCCCGGTAGGGTATTCACCTCGAGCACGTATTCGTTCTCGCCCTCGGTCACCAAGAGGTCCACGCGCACGGCCCCGCTCACGTCGAGCGCTTGGGCCCCTCGCTCGCCGAGCTGCAGCACGTCCTTGTAACGCGTGGGCGTCAGGCGCGCCGGATAGTGATATTCGCTCTGTCCGGCGACGTACTTGTTCTTGTAATCGTAGAAGCCCGTCTTCGGCACGATCTCGATCGCGCCCAGCGCGCGTCCATCCAAGAGCGCCACCGTCACCTCGCGGCCGCCCACGAAGCGCTCCACCAGCGCGCAGTCGTCGAAGCGCAGCGCCTCTTCGCAGCGCGCATGGAGCTCCGCCAGATTATCCGCCTTGCCAGCCCCGACGCTCGAGCCCTGGCGACGCGGTTTGACGAACACGGGAAGGCCGAACGAGCCGTGCAGCTCCTCGAGCTGCGGGAGCTCCCCCTCGCGCACGGCGTAATAGGGCGGCGTGGGCACGTTATAGAGCCGGAACAGCTGCTTCGACTTGAGCTTGTCCATGGCCAGCGCGCTCGCCATCACCCCCGAACCCGTATAAGGAACGCCGAGGATTTCGAGCAGTCCTTGCACGCATCCGTCTTCTCCGTACGTGCCGTGCAACGCCAGGAACGCCACGTCGATCGGGCTCTCGCGCAGCCGGCGATCCAGCTCGCGATCCACCAGCACCTTCGTGACCTGGTAGCCGCGCGCCTGCAGCGCGCCGTAGATCGCCTCGCCCGTGCGCAGCGAAATCTCGCGCTCGGCGCTCATGCCGCCCATGAGGATGCCCACTCGTTTCGTCTTCACGCCGCTCTCCTTGGCTCGCCGAGCGCCCGATAGCGAACTCCGGGCCAGCCCACGCGTCCTCGAAGGCGCAACGGATTCCGCGGTCGGCCGCCGAGCGCCGCGGCGGGCGCGACACAGGCGTGAGCCTCGCTTGACACGGTTATCAGCGGTGCTTTCGCGGGTCAAGCAAGTGCGGGGCTTTGCCGCGATGAGGTGATGTGCGTTACGAGCGTCGCAGCACGGCCGCGCTCTGGACCGACTGGTGTTTGTCGCCGCTGCGTGCCATGGGTCAAGCTGCGCGAGCATGCGTACAGCGGGGCAGATGACCGACGCGAGCGTCGAGAAGGCAGCGCG